>NZ_BAAJYT010000001.1:0-112032 GCF_057541515.1 Acidovorax sp. KNOB132 | reverse complement strand
ACGTCGTTGCCGGCGCCACCGGTCATCGCGTCCGCACCCGCGCCACCGTCCAGCCGGTTGGCCCCGCTGTTGCCCGTGAGGGTGTTGGCCAGGGCGTTGCCGGTGCCGTTGATGGCGGCCGTGCCGGTCAGCGTCAGGTTCTCCACGTTCGCCGCCAGGGTGTAGCTCACACTGGACAGCACCGTGTCGGTGCCCGCGTTGGCAGCCTCCACCACCTTGTCGGAGGCGTTGTCGACCACGTAGGTGTCGTCACCCCCCAGGCCCGTCATCGTGTCGGCGCCCGCGCCGCCGTCGATGGTGTCGTTGCCGCTGGTGCCGGTGAGGGTGTCATTGCCGCTGGTGCCCGTGATCGCGCTGGACTGTACGGTCAGCGGCAGCTTCTGGGAGGCCTTGGCACCTGCCTGATCGGTCGCGGTGATGGTGATTTCGTAGCTGCCCGCCGGCGCCGAGGCGCTGGACGAGCGCAGCGTCTTCTTGGCAGCGTCGAACGTCAGCCACGCCGGCAGCGCGGCGCCGGATGACAGGGTGGCGGAATAGGTCAGCACGTCGCCCTCGTCCTCATCGACAAATGCGTCGGCCGGCAAGACAAAGCTCCATGCGGAGCCTTGCTTGAACGACTGCGCGGTGAGCGGGGTCTTGGCCAGCGGCGCGTCGTTCACCGCATCCACCCAGACTTCGAAAGCCAGGTGCGCGGATGCGCCTGCGCGGTCCGTCGCCACCACTTCCACCTCCCACAGTCCGCTATCGCTGCCTGCCGGAATGCCGTGGAAGGTCCGCGTAGCGGAATCGAAGGAGAGCCAATCAGGGAGCGAGCCTCCACCCGGGTACTGGGCACTCCACGTCAGGACATCGCCCGCGTCGGCATCGGTGAACGTGCCGGCAGGCACCGTGAACCGCCATTCGGCGTCTTCCGTGGCGCGCTGCTGCGCGATCGCAGCCCCCGCCACGGGCGGCCGGTTCCCCGCGGCGATGCTCAGCGCGAAACTGCCACTCGCCTGCGCGCCCATCGCATCGGTGGCCGTCACGCGCACGTTCAAAGCGCCCTGGTCGGCGGCGGCTGGGGTGCCACTGAACGAGAGTTTGGATGCATCGAACACGAGCCACCCGGGCAAAGGCTTGCCATCCGCCAGCGTGGCGCTGTACGTCAGCACCTCACCCGCGTCCTCGTCCTTGAACGCGCCCGCCGGCAACGCGAAGCTGAACGGCGTGTTCGTGGCGGCCTTGGCCTCGGGCAGCGCTGCCGACAGGACCGGCGCGTGGTTCACGGTGTTAGGGTCGGTCATGCGCATCAGCGCGTCGAAACCCCAGGCAGTGCCGTCGGCGAACTCGATGCGCCGCACCGCGTTGAATTCCTGGTCTCCGTAGAAGCCCTGCACGGTGACCTGGTCGGTGGTGCCGCGAATGGCCACGACCAAGGTATCGCCGACCCGCCGCACGCTGACGTCGGAGGCCACGACACCGGCCTTGAAGCGCAGCGCCTGCTGCCGGTCCGCGCTGGCGCGGCCCGTCCATGCCGTGATCACGTCCTGGCCATCGCCCCGCCCGAAACGGAAGACATCGCCTCCGACGAGCGTGTCGTTGCCCGTGCCGCCGTCCATCACGTCGCGCCCGGCATAGCTCACCAGGCGGTCATCGCCCGCGCCACCCAGCAGCTCATCGTTGTCCCAGCCGCTGGAGTACAACGAAGCACTCGGGCGGATGGCTGCGTACTGGTCTTCCACCACGTCGTCGCCCGCACCGCCTTCCAGGATGTCGTCCTGGAAGGAGCCGCTCACGGTGTTGTTGCCGGCGTTGCCCACCAGGTGCACGCCCTGCGCAGGCTGGTTGCCGCGCAGTTGCCCGTTGGCCGCGAGGTTTTCCACATTGGCGTAGTCGTCCAGGCGGAACACCTTGCCGCTGGAATGGTAGGCCGCGGCGCCAATGGCCATGACGTCGATGATGACCCGGTCCGTGCCGCCGCCGGCCTGCTCGACCACCGCGTCGTCGATCCCCACGTAGTAGGTGTCGTCACCGCCCTTGCCGGTGAGCACGTTGCGCGCCGTGTTCCGGGACGCGCGGATCTGGTTGGCCTGGTCGTTGCCGGTGGCGTTGATCGCCTGGTCGCCCAGCAGTTCGATGTTCTCCACATGGAGCGGCAGGTCGATGGAAATGCGGGAGGAGACCACCGTGTCGTTGAGGGACAACTGGGTCCCGTTGTCCGCGATGCCCGTCTCCACCACTTTGTCGCCCAGGCTGTCGAGGACGTAGTAGTCGTCCTCGGCGCCGCCGATCAGCGTGTCGTTGCCCAGGCCCCCATCCAGGACGATGCCGCCGAGCACTTCAGAACGGTTGCGCATCAACGTGGCACTGATGCGACCCTGGTTCGTCGCGTCGATCGTGTTGTCGCCGGTGTTTCCGCTGAGCTGGAGCCGGGATTCGTCCGCTCGTCCATCGTAGAGCTGGTAGGAAGGCTGGAATCCGTAATAGGACTCCAAGGGGATCATTCGGAAGGTATTGCTCCAGTCCATCAGCACGAGGTTCTCGACGTTCTCGTCCAGCATCCGGTTCTTGGCATCGAGCAGCAGAGTGTCGTTGCCCTCCCCGGCACGTTCCACGATGACGTCCATGTTTTCGCTGGCACTGCCGGCCGCATCCACGTAGATGTCGTCGCCCGCACCGCCCACCAGGCGGTCCGTTCCGCCCATGCCGTTGAGTACGTTGTTGCCCGCGTTGCCGGTGATGACGTTGGCGGCGGCATTGCCGACACCCGCAATGTCCAGTGACCCCGTGAGCGTGAGGTTCTCCACCTCGCCGGGCAGCACATACGACACGGCACTGCTGACCGTATCGGTGCCCTGGCCCGCGCCTTCGGCGATGGTGTCGGCCACATGGTCCACGGTGAAGGTGTCGTCGCCTGCCGTGCCCTGCATCGCATTGGCCGTGCCGCGAGCGTCCACCGTGCGGCTCTGGATGTCCTGCAGGCTCCAGCGCGCGCCATCGGCGAACTCGATCCCTTCGATCCCGCCCCCCGCACTGAAGAACCCCGGAATCCACACCTGCCCGCCCCCGGGCAGCACGGCCACCAGCGAGTCCGCCGCAGCGAACGCCGTCGTGCGGCCGGTCAGGTCGGTGGGAGGGCTGGAGGTGCGCACCAGCTTCACGTCCGCCGCGGCGATGCCCGCCCCGAAGCGCAGCGTGTCCGTGCCACCGGTCTCGGTGATCACGTCGCGCCCCTCGCCCTTGCCGACCAGGTACACGTCGTCGCCCAGGCCGCCTTCGAGCACGTCGTTGCCCGCATCGCCCGACAGCACGTCGTTGCCGCCCTGGCCCCGCAGGGTGTCGTCGCCCGCGCCACCGGCGAGGCGGTCGTCGCGCCAGTCGAAGCCGATCACCGTGTCCGCACCCGCGGTGCCCTGGAGCGCGCGCTCGCGCAGGTTCTCCAGCGTCCACACGGTGGCGGGACTGCCCGCGAAGCGCACCTCGGCCACGCCGCCCGGCTGCGCGTTGCGCAGCAGGCCCTGCAGCTCCACCGAGACGCGGAGCGCGCCGGACACCGGGTCCCGGGCGACCAGCATGGCCGCGCCGTTCACGTGCGTGACGGTCACGTCCTTCGGCGCGATCGAAGCGTCGAACTCCAGCACGTCCTGCGACACGGCGTCGTCCTGCACGATCACATGCCGCCCGCCCGGGCCGAAGCGGAAGGTGTCCGCCCCCTCGCCGCCCGACAGGCGCGAGGTGCCGCTGGTGGAGGCCACCAGCACGTCGTCTCCGGCTTCGCCATAAAGCAGGTCGGCCGCGATCGCACTGCCTTCGCCTGCGATCAGCGTGTCGTTGCCCTCGCCCCCGCGCAGCGTGTCCGCGCCTTGCGAGCCGCGCAGCACGTCGTTGCCGGCAAGCCCCTCGATGACGTCGTTGCCGGCCAGGCCGTCGAGTTCGTCGTCACCGGCACCGCCCTGCAGCGCATCGTCGCCGGCCGTGCCCACGTTGGCTCGGCGGTAGGCATCCTGGTAGCTCCACACCGTGGCGGGCGCATCCTCGAAGGTGAAGCGCAGCCCCTGGCGGTCGGCCTCGAAGCCCATGAAGCCATCGATGCGTAGCTGCTGCACGCCACCGGCTCCCGTGCCGGGCCATTGCACCAGCAGGTCCTTGCGCCCGTTGCTGCCGGGCACGGCGGCCAAGGTCACGTCCTGGGGCGCGATACCGGTGGCAAAGCGCACGGTGCGCGCCGTGCCTGCGGCAGTGCGGCCGTCCAGCAGCAATGTCTGCCCCACGGCAGCCACCGACCGGCGCACGACCAGGGTGTCGTTGCCTGCCCCCAGGATGACCCGGGCGCCAGGCACCTCCACCGTGTCGTCGCCGTCCCCGGCGTTGACCGCACTGCCCGTGCCGGTGACGCGGTCATTGCCGTCGCCGCCATCGAAGGTGTTGTCGCCCGTGCTGTCGGACAGCACGTCGTCGCCGGCATTGCCATAGAGCTGGTCGTCGCCGGCTCCACCGTCGATCGTGTCGTTGCCACGCCCGCCGCGCACCACGTCCTGACCGCCCTGTGCACTCACGGTATCGCCGCCCGGCAGCAGGTAGATCGTGTCGGCGCCCGCGCTGGCCTGGGCGTTGCCCGGCGTGAGCGGCAGATCGGCCAGCGCGAAGGCCGCACCGCCTGCGAACTCCACGCGCGCCAGCGGTTGATCGGCATAGGCCGAGCGCACGGTCACGCGGTCGTCCGTTCCGACGACGCGCACCAGCAAATCGTCGTCCACCCGTGAGACCACTAGGTCGGACAGCGCCAAGCCCTCCTTGAAGCGCAGCACATCGACCGCGCCGGCCTCGGCAGGCCCGGCAGAGAACTCGTCCTTGCCATCGCCGCGCCCGAACAGGAAAACGTCGCTGCCAGCGTCGCCGTACACCTTGTCGTTTCCGGCGCCTGCATCGATCACGTCGTTGCCCGCGCCGCCCCACACCTGGTCGTCGCCGCTGCCGGCATTCACCACGTCGTTGCCGAATCCTGCGTAGATCCGGTCGCTGCCGTCGCGCCCCGTGATGAGGTCACGGTAGGCGGTGCCCTCGCCATACCAGGCGCCCGAATCGGTGCGTGCGCGCATGTCCAGCACGATGCCCTGGGCCACCGCTTCGTCCCAGGTCACGGCCGAGCCATCGGCGAACTCAAGGCGGTCGAAGGTCCGTCCGTCCTCGCCCGTCAGGCCATCCAGGCGGATCGAGTCGCCGCCCGCACCGCCCGGCTCCGCACCGTAACGCAGGAACAGCGCCATGTCGCTGCCCACGTACTGGCGCACCAGCGACACCCCAGCCGCCGTGATGCCCTCGCCGAACTCGAACACGTTGGCCTGGCGGGTGCCACCGCTGGGCAGGCCCGCCAGGGTGGCGCCACTCACCGAGCCAATGGCCACGTCCTGCCCGTCGCCCAGCCGGAACCGCAGCCGCGCGCCACCCGTCTCGTTGGCCGGCGAGAGGTCGAAGGTATCGTTGCCTCCGGCCCCTTCCAGCGTTGCGCCGCCGGCCGCCACGACCATGAAGTCGGCTCCGGCGCCCCCGAACGCCTCGCCTCCCGCGCCCGCCGCCAGTGTCTTGTCCTCCGTCACGTTGGCGCGGATCCACTCGGACACACGCGTTTGCACCCCATCGACCACCAGGGTCTCGAATGCACCCGTGAACCCGTCCTCCAGAATGAGTGCGCGCTGCTCGGCAGGGTCCCCCACGCTCAGCGCCAGGTTGGCCGACTTGCTCGTGCGCGCGGCCTGCAGCCGGCCCGAGACGACGACGGTGTCGTTGCCGCCCGCGTCGCGCAACAGCTCGGCGGTGCTGGTCGAGTTCACCGGCACGTCGTCCGCCTCCAGCACGTAGGTGTCATCGCCCAGCCCCCCGTCCATCCAGTCGCTGCCGGCCCCGCCCTGCAAGGTATCGTTGCCCGCACCGCCGCTCAAACGGTCGTTGCCCTCGCCACCCATCAGTGCGTCGTTGCCGTTGCCGCCCATCAGCGCGTCGTTGCCGGCCCCGCCATCCAGTACGTCGTTGCCGGTGAGGGTGGATACCGCTTTCTCGGTGCGTTCGTCCTCGCCGGCCAGCCAGTCGTCGCCGTCGCCCCCGCGCAAGGTGTCGTCGCCACCGCCGCCGTAGAGAGCATCTTCGCCTGCGCCGCCGTCCAGCAGGTCGGCGCCGTGCCACTGCGCATCGATCTCGCCCGTGCGGTCGTCGCCCTCCAGGATGTCCTTGCCTGCGCCGCCCAGCAGCACGTCGTTGCCGCCGCCGCCGAACAGGTCATCGTCGCCGTCACCGCCATCGAGCAGGTCGTCCCCGGTTTGCGGGCCGTTCATGCGCAGGTGGTCGCCATAGATCCGGTCGTCACCCGCCCGGCCATAGAGCAGGTCGTTCTTGCCGCCGCCCATCAGGGTGTCGTCGCCCGCGCCGCCGTCAAGCACGTCGCTGCCATGGCGCGCGGCATCCAGCGTGTTGCGCATGACCATGCTGGCGCCGTGGTAGGTCAGCGTCTGCACCGCCTGCTCGCCGTCCATGGCCTGCACGGTGTAGTCCCCTTCCAGCCAGTCGTTGCCTTCCCCGCCCTCGATGAAGTCGTCGCCGTCGTAGCCGGCGACCATGTCCGAACCCGCGCCGCCGAACACGATGTCGTTGCCCGCACCCGCATTGACCACGTCATCGCCCGCGCCGGCGTAGATGGTGTCGGCGCCCGCGCCCACCCCCACGTTGCCCACGAAGGCCTTCCCGTCGTTCATCTGGGCGAAGGTGCGCTGCGAGCCGGCGGCATAGACGTGCGTGTCGCCGGCCGGCGGCTTGATGTCCTCGGCCCGCATGGCCAGCAGCCCCGACAGGTCGATCTCGGCCAGGGGGTTGAACGCGAACCCCCACAGGTCGGTGCTTTCATAGGCGCGGCCGGTGCTGTCGGTGGCGGTGGTGCCGATGCGCGCCATGACGACCTCGGCGTTTAGGACCCGCACCTGGCCCGTGGCCACGTCGTTGGCGCCGCTGCTGTAGGAGGCCGAGGCATCGCCCAGCACGAGGCCCTCGCCGTTGCCGTCGGCCAGGATGATGTCGTTGCCACCCCCGCCCACCAGGGTGTCGTCGCCCGCCCCGCCGTACAGCACGTCGTCGCCCGCATCGCCCACGAGCCGGTCGCCGCCCTGCCCGCCCACCAGGCTGACGAAGCCCCGCCCGCTGGGCCCTTGCGTCTCGCCGCCCGCGATGGCGGCGGCCAGGTCCACGGGCGCTGCGGCATACAGCACGTCGTCGCCGCCCTCGCCAAACAGGGTCTGCCGTGCGCTCGCACCGGCGCTGCCCGCGGCCAGCACGTCCGCGCTGGCGCCGCCTGCGGCGCCACTGCGGTTGGTGCCGGCCTGCGCGACGTTCTCCAGCCGCAGGCCGCTGTCTTGCTGCGCATCGGTGAGGCGGTCGTAGGCGGTCTGGCCGGTGAGGCTGGACAGGTCGTAGGTCGAGGCCGGCGTGGGCAGCGGCTTGGGCACGCCGGCCGGCACCACAATGCCCAGCTGCCCGGGCTCGAAGTTCTTGACGACCACGGTGCTGCCGTGGCCGGTGATGGTGAGCTCGCGCGTGTCCACGTTCAGCCGGTAGTCGATGGGCTGTGCGGTGTTGCTCTCGTCGCGCCACACCGTGTAGGGCTGCGCGGCCCCGGAAGCGGTGGCGATCAGCGTGCCGCCGCCCACCACCGCCCGCCCGGCCAGCTCGATGCTGCCGCCCTCGCTGCCTTTGCCGCTGTCCACGATGGTGTCCCGGCCTTCATTGGCCTGGATGCGGTAGGTGTCGAAGCCGGCGCCGCCCGCCAGGGTGTCGTCGCCTGCACCGCCGATCAGCACGTCGTCGCCGGCGCCGCCTTCCAGGTAGTCGGCACCGCCCAGGCCGGTGAGGGTGTCGTTGCCGGCGCCTCCGTACAGGTGGTCGTCCTGGCCTCCTCCATTGAGCGCATTGGCCTGGTCGTTGCCGAACCGCACGTAGGCCACGGGTGCGCCGTTGCGCGCCACGGCGGGCAGCACGGTCAGCGTCTGGTCCTGGGTCGACACCTCCGTGTCGTAGTAGTGGTATTCCAGCACGGTGCCGTTGGGGGTGATCCGGACCGGTTTTTCCACATCGCCCTTGTTGGCGGTGGCCTTGGCCTGCACCAAGGCCAGCCGATCCGCATACCAGCCGGTGGAGAAATTCGCCAACCCTTGGGCCCGTTGCGCATCGGTCAGCTTGGCATCGGCATCCCACCGCTGCGCCAGTGTGGGGTTGGCGGCCTTGAGTTTGGCGATGGCCTGGGCATCGTCGGTCTTGATGGCGATCGGGCTCAGGGCATTGAGCGCGAGGAATGACGCGAACTGGGTTTTCCCATCGGCGGCCGTGATCTCGGACGCCGCAACGCTGCCCTTGCCCACCAGGGCCTTGTAGGCTTCGCTGTCGGTAACGGCCTTGAGCCGGGCATAGAAGGTGGTGCGGCCGCTGGTGCCATCGCCCTTGCCGTCCTCGGTCTGCGCCCAGGTGTTGCCCTCCAGGCTTCCTTTGAGGCGCGTGGCGCCTTGCCAGTTCAGTCCGAGCATGTCGCCCAGCGCGTTGACGACGTTCTCCAGCACATCGCCTTCGGCCTTGCCTTGCGTGCCGGTGCTCCAGCTCGCCTTCTTGTTGGAGGCCGCGCGCAGGAGGGCCGACGCCTTCTCCAGCGTGAGGCTAGGGTCCAGTTGGGCCAGCGTCTTTTGCACGTTCAGCGAGTCCTGCATCAGCACCAGGCTGTGCGTGTCGCCAAAGTCGTTGTTGCTGAATTCGGGCACGAGCAACTTGATGTCGCCGGCCGCATTGGCGGTCGCCGCCAATGCGCCTCCGATGACCGCGCCGCGCAACAGGGGCTGGTCTTCAATGAACACGCCCTGTGCCTGGCCGTAGTGCAGTTGGGAGTTGGCCACGGCCGATGGGCGGGTATCGCCATACACGTCGTGGAAGTTGGGAATGACGGAGGAGCCTAGCGCACGGCCCAGCACGGCCTGCAATCCGCCGCCGAGGGTGCCTGCGGAGGGCGCGGTCTTGGTCTGCGCCGCCATCACGGCCAGTTGGTAGTCCAGTTGCAGCGCCTGGATGTTGGCCGGGCCCTGGATGTTCAGGGGCGAGTCCGCGCCACTGCCGGAGGACAGGCCGGGCACGCGCTCGGCCTCCGCCTCGATGGTGGCGATCCGCTCCAGAGCGGCCTGGATCTTGCCCAGTTGCTCGTTGCGAGCCGTGGGCCAGTACACCGGAACGCCCGTTTCGGGCGAGTTGATCGTGGTGCGCAGCGCTTTCACGCTGGCGGCCGCGTCCTTGGCGGCCTGGGCCGTCACGCCGGTGGAACTGGCCCCGAACAGCGCGCGGTACTTCTCGTACTGCGCCTGGGCATCGGGCTCGGAGAACGCGATGGCGGTGCCCGAGGCGTTCTTGCGCTGCGCGTTGAAGTCGCGAATGACATCGGTCAGGCGCGTGCCCTGCTGGACGACGCCAACGCCCGCGCCGTTGAACGTATAGGTCTCTTTGACGGCGGTGTTCTGGGTGCCGTCTTCCACGCGCAAGAGGTTGAAGGCAGTGGCCAAGTGGCCGCCCAGGCTGTAGCCGGTGACGGCGATCTGCTGGCCTGCCGGGATCAGTCCTTTGGTTTTAAGACTGGCGTACCAGTCCTCCATGTCCGCGATCTGCCCGAACGCCCAGCCGTAGGGCTTGATCTCCATGCTGTTGGTGGCCTGGTTGTCGCGCGCGCTGTCGTCCAGGAATTCGGTGGAGCGGAAGGACAGGACGAGGTCGCCGGCGGTGATGCCTTGCGTTTCGTCGCTCTTCAAGGCGCGGAACAGGGTGCCGGAGAAGCCGGTGGCGGTGTTGCTGATGTGTTCTGCCACCGTCCAGGTTTCAGAGAAATTCTTGGCTTCTGCTTCTGTGAATTTGCTGGAGCGGCCGTTGCCGTTGGTCAGGGTTAGATTGTCTAAATTTAGACCTTCAGCTCTCCCCGGAGAAGAGACTTTTGGCAATAAAAAAAGCCTCTGCCGCCATTTGCAGATTCGTGTATTTCACATAGGTTTGGATTTCGTTGGCCATTTTAATTACCTTGCTTTGGCTTCAAGATTTGATCGACAAAAAAAACGGGTTGGCGCGCGCTCAGCCCATCCTTTATTCTCTGGACAAGTGACTGCAAAACGCCAAGGCTGGCGATTACCTGCGTGACTACCAAAACCAGGCTCGAAGGAATACCAGGTTTTCTTGGCAATCAATTCCTGCGTCTTTGTATCCGTAATCATCACGGTGGTGCCTGCGATCCAATACTCACGATCGGCGGGGTTGATGATGTTCTCGAAGGAAACGGCGTAACGTGCAGGTGCTTTGGTCAATAAATCTTTTGACATCTCTGAAGAAGGCGGATTTTTCAAGCGATACCTGTATATACCGTCATCTTCTTTGACATCTATATAAGAATAACCTTGAGTGACAAGATAATTTCTAGCACTTTTGGAGTATGTATTGAGAACACCTCGTTCAGGAGGCGACTGTTGATGCTCCCATTCAAGAAAAGATCGAATGTAAGAATCACCTCCATATTGCTGCGCCAAGCCCGCATCCGGCCAATAGGGATCTGAATTTCTTTCACTCATGTCCGATCCACGCACATTCGTTAATAGAACGCCATCAACCCCCTCGACCGTCCGATTAATCTTTTCCTCCGCACTTTTGCATCGTTCGTCGAAAATCGCCTTCCCCTTGGCGTAACGCTCTTTCATCTGCTGCTGAGTCAAGGCATTGTTTTTTCGGGCTTCCTCGGCGGCAAGGCGCCGTGGCTTGCCGACCAGCGCGATATAGCCCCAGATCAGCCCACCCGCGAATAACACCACGACCCATAGCGCCCCCTTCTGCCTTCCCCTGGGTGATTTGTTGAAAAGAAAAACCAGCAACATGCAGAAAACGAATGCCCCGCAAATCACCCCGAGGATGAGTTTGAAAATATCGTTGGCATCGAAAGTCATGCCGGACTCCTTGAATCAAATGCGTTTTTTGCCATAGCCCGACTTCCCTGCCGGCCGTTTGAATGCGTCGAAGCGCTCATCGTCATTCCCTGGGTTCGATTATCTGAATCCAATTGCACTGATGCCTAGTGCTGATTGCCTTGATTGCTACTCTTTCCATAGCAAACCAGTGGTTGCCGGCTCTGCCGCGCTTTCGCTGGCATGCCCGTATCGCATCGCTCACTGTTTTTCCCTTTCTTCCTTGGTTTCTTGAGTCAAATCGTGGTGGCGCGTGCAGCGCTTGGACACGCTGGTCGACACTCCGATGCCCACGACGGCTATCACGCCCCCACGGCGATCGCCTGATTCCACAACACCGCCTGGGTCGCCGAAGCCGTTGCCGCCGTCCCCATCGCCGATGGCGCAAAGCCCGCCATGGCCTGCAGCAATTGCTGTGCGCTGCCTTCCAGTGCCAGCGCGAGGGGCTGCTCCAATGCGCTGCCCATGGAGGGCGACCACTCCAGCGGCTTGGTCGTTCCTGCACCGTCCGCCACATCCGACAGCTGCATCGGCTTGTTGGACTCGAAGATCGCCAGCGCTTCGCTGTCGGTCGTATAGGGACGGGTGCTTTCCATGCTTGCTTCGCCCGCCGACCACTCCAGCGGCTTGGTGCGCTCTGAGAGCGTTGCGTCCTGTGCTGCGTCCACGCCCAACTCGTAAGCGTAGGGGCGCATGCTCTCCACGCTGACGATGGTCTGCGAAGCCACCTCGGAGGCAACTCGTTCGCCCAGCACGCCGTTCTGGCCACGCGAGTGCAACGCCTCCAGGTTCCATTGCACGGTGTCTGCCGCAGTGGCCGTCGCCTGTGCCATAGCGGCCTGCGTCAGCCGCGCTCCCTGCGCGGCGGCAGAGAGCGCGGGTGCGGCAGCGGTGCCGCCAGCAGGAAGCACCATCGCGCTGGCGACCTCCGCCGCAAGGGTGGATTCGGCATAGCTTTCCTTCCAGGGCGTCACTCCCTGGGTGCCCTGGAAGCGCCACGAAACGGCGGGGGCGTTCTGGTTGTTGTTGCTGCTCATCGGGATTCCTTTCGTTTTCAATGGATCTGTCAATGGATCTGTAAAACCCACGCCCATCGCTTCACAGCCGCGGCTGTGCGATGGCTCGCAGGAGGTGTTTCGTGGTGCGGCCACGCTGTGCTGCCTGTGCCACGTTGGAAGGCGGCGAGTGGCAACCGACTACGGTCCCGTGCGCCGCACTGATCGCGCCAGTTGTGCCGTCAGCGTTCCCTCAAACTCTCGCTGCCCGCCCGCTGGATCGGGCTGAGCAGGTACTCGATGACCCGCCGCTGCCCGGTCTTGATCTCCGCCGTCAGGTTCATCCCCGGCGCCAGCCGGATCGCCTTGCCGTCGACGTCGATGTGGCTCTGGTTCAAGGTGATGAGCGCCGGGAAGATCGCGCCGCGCTTTTCGTCGGTGACCGCGTCCTGCGTCACCTTGTCCACCGTGGCCTTCACGGTGCCGTAGCGGGTGAACGGGAAAGTCTCCAGCTTGATGGCGACCTCCTGCCCAGGCGCCACGAAACCGATGTCCTTGTTTTCCAGCGTCACCTCGGCGCTCACGCCGGCGCTGTCGGGCACGATCACCATCAGCGCCTGGGCTTCGGTGACCACCCCGCCTTCGGTGTGGGCGGCCAGTTGCTGCACGGTGCCGGCCACAGGCGCCGTGAGCGTGGCAAGCCGCTCGCGCTGGGTGGCCTTGGCCAGTTCCTGGCCCGATTGCTGGCGCTTCAAGTCCGCCTGCGCCTGGCGATCGCTCAACGCGCGGCGGGTTTCGGCCAGGTAGGCGCCACGGGCCTGCTCGGCCTCGCGCAGGGCGGCCTGGGCCTCTTGCAGCCGGGCCTGCTGGGTGGCCAGGTCCCGCTCCTGTTCGATGCGCTCGCGCGTGCGGTCCTGGTTGGCGTGGCCCGACACGAAGCCTTGGTTGGCCAGGGCCTTGAAGTCCTGCTCGCGCTGGCGCGCGATGGGCACGGTGGCCTCCAGCTTGCCGATCATGGCGTGCACAGTGGCCATCTCCGCCTGGCGGCGCTGGCGTTCTGCGGCCAGCTTGGCCAAGCGCGCGGTGATGTCGCTCCACTCGGCAGCCAATTGGGCATTGGCCTCGGTGAGTTCTTCTTTGCTCCACTCGCCGGGCACGTCTTTCGCCGTCAAGCGGTTGGCCAACGCCAACCCGCCCGTGCTGATTCGATCTGGATTCGACAGCAGGTACTGGAGTGTGCGGCTGCGCACCCATTCCGAATCCGCGGACCGCCGTGCTTCGTGGAAGCTGGCCTTGTCGGCCCGCGCGGCGGTGGGGTCCAGCTCCAGCAGGGGCTGGCCGGCCTGCACGTGGTCGCCGTCCTTGACCAGGATGCGACGGATGACGCTGTTCTCCAGTGGCTGCACGAGCTTGGTGCGGTCGCTCACGATGACCCGCCCGGGCGCCACGGCCACGATGTCGATCTTGCCGAAGATGGCCCACAGCAGCGCGATCACGAACAGTGCCATCAGCACGAAGGCGATGCGCCGGGGGGCCGGGTGAACCGGTGTTTCCTGCAGGCTCAACGCGGCGGGCAAAAAGGCCTGCTCGTCCGCCAGGCGCGAAGGGCCCGCCAGTTCGGCCCGGTGTGCCCAGGCGGCACGAAAGACGGCGCGGTAGCGACCCAGCAGTTCGATGCCGGGATGGCGCTGCTTCTGGGGTTGGGCAGGTGGCACCTTCCCAGGGGCATCCGAAGGCATGGCGGCGCTGGGGATCACGGTGTCCGTCATGCGATCGCTCCTTCGGCAGCGGGAGCGGCTTGGCTGCCGTCCTGCATGCGCCACAGGTGGGCATACAGGCCCTGCTGGCGCTGGATGAGCGCATCGTGGGGGCCGGCCTCGACGATCCGCCCCTTGTCCATCACGATGATGCGGTTCGCATGCCGCACGGCGCTCAGGCGGTGGGCGATGATGAGCACGGTGCGCCCTTGGCAGATGTGCGCCATGTTGCGCTGGATGATGGCCTCGCTCTCGTAGTCGAGCGCGCTGGTGGCTTCGTCCAGGATGAGGATGCGGGGGTTGGTGAACAGGGCCCGCGCGATGGCGATGCGCTGGCGCTGGCCGCCCGACAGGCTGCCGCCCTGCTCGCCCACCAGGGTGTCGTAGCCTTCGGGCAGTTCGCTGATGAAGTCGTGCGCGCCGGCCAGACGGGCGGCGTGCACCACGGCTTCGATGGGTGCTGCGGGGTCGGCGATGGCGATGTTCTCGCGCACGCTGCGGTTGAACAGCAGGTTCTCCTGCAGCACCACGCCCACCTGGCGGCGCAGTTGGGCGGCATCGATGAGGCTGATGTCGATGCCATCGACCAGGATACGGCCCTGCTCCGGTACGTACAGCCGCTGCACTAATTTTGTGAGGGTGCTCTTGCCCGAGCCCGAACGGCCCACGATGCCGATGACCTCCCCAGGCCGCACGTCCAGGCTGACGCCGCCCAGCACGGGCGAGGCCTCAGGCCGGTAGCGAAAGTGCACGCCATCCAGGGTGATGCGGCCCTGGATGGGGGGCAGCTGCGCGGCGCTGGAGGGCGGCACTTCGGTGCGGGTGTTGAGGATGTCGCCCAGGCGCGCCATGGAGATGCCGGTCTGCTGGAAATCGGTCCACAGCTGGGCCATGCGCATGATGGGCTGGGCCACGCGCTGCGCGAACATGTTGAAGGCGACGAACTGGCCCACGGTGAGCTGGTTGTCCATGACGAGGTGGGCCCCGTACCAGAGGGTGGCGGCGTTCACCAATTTGCCGATCAGGTTGACGGCCTCGTGCGCCCAGGCGGCGACGTTCTGCGTCTTGAAGCTGGCGCTGACGTAGGCGGCCAGCTGGTTGTCCCAGCGGCGGGCGAACGAAGGCTCCAGCGCGCTGGCCTTGACGGTCTGGATGCCGGTGACGGTTTCCACGAGCATGGCCTGATTCTCCGCGCCGCGCGCGAACTTGTGGTCCAGCCGGCGACGCAGCACGGGCACGATGGCCAGGCTCAGGCCGAAATACAGCGGAAGGCTGACCAGCACGATCAACGTGAGCGGCACGCTGTAGAACAGCATCACGGCGATGAAAATGACGGAAAACAGCACGTCCAGCACCACGGTGAGGGCGTTGCCGGTCAGGAAGCTGCGGATGTTCTCCAGCTCCCGCACGCGGGCCACCGAATCGCCCACGCGGCGCGCCTGGAAGTACGACAGCGGCAGTTGCATGAGGTGGCGAAACAGCCGCGCGCCCAGTTCCACGTCGATGCGGTTGGTGGTGTGGCTGAAGACGTAGCCGCGCAGGCCGTTCAGCAGGCTCTCGAACACCACCACCACGACCAGACCGATGACCAGCACGTCCAGCGTGGTCACGCCATGGTGGACGAGCACCTTGTCCATCACCACCTGGAAGAACAAGGGGCTGATCAGCGCGAAGAGCTGCAGCATGAAAGAAATCAGCAGCACCTCGCCCAGCAGCTTGCGGTGCTTGACGAGGCTGGGAATGAACCATGAAAAGTCGAACTTGGCCAGCTCGCCCGCCAGGCTGGCGCGGCTGGTGATGAGCAGCAAATCGCCGGTCCAATGCGCAGCGAAGTCTTCCAGGGATTCGATGGTGGGGCGGTTGCCGCCGGGGCCGGCGGAAGGGTCTTGCAGCAGCACACGCTGGCCGTTGCATTGCGCCAGGACGATGGCCCGCACCTCGCCGGCCGCGTTGCGCACCATGGCCAGGGCCGGCAAGGGGCTGAGGGCCAGCCGGTCGGGGGTGGTGACACTGATCTTGGCTTTCAGGCCGATGTGCTTGGCCGCGCGGACCAGATCCTGCATCGTGGCGGTTTCGCTGGGCTGCAAGCCCATCTGGTGCTTCAGCGTGGCAGGATCCGCCGCCACCTGGTGCAGCCGCGCGATGAGGCACAGTGCTGCGAATCCGCCGCCATCAACGGGGCCATGCCGCTCGTTTGCCGAAACAGCGTGCGCCATCCCTGCGGCCACGCCCGCAGGCGCCGCGTGTACTTCTCCCATCCCGAACTTTCCCTGTTTTCGAAGGCGCGGATGCTATGCGACAACGGCGATGAATGGACGTGCTCAAAATTGTTGAACAATCTTCTTTTTTGAAACAATTTGTAATTTGATAGCGTCCCGCCGAATGGGAATCTACGGTTGAGCTGCAAACGCCGCTGACTGCTTGGGAGAGCGATTTCGCACGCTGGCGAGGCCGTTGTGGCGGCGAATCCACAGGCAGCCGTGCCCTCCATCAAAGACGAACAGCGACCGCGCTTCCCCCATCTGCGCACATGCGCGGTGTGCCACCGCCCCTGCGATAGCGCTGTCCGCACAAGAACAGCCGCGCGCTAGTCGCGCGCGGATGGAAACACCACCCTCTCCTCCACCCAGCCGTACTGCTGCGCCATTCGTACCAACGCCACGTTGTGTCGGATGCCGAGTTTTGCGCGCAGTCGCGCCTTGTAGGTCGCCACCGTCTTCGCGTCGATGCCCAGTCGCGCGGCCACCTCCTTGTGCCGCAGTCCCTGCACCAGCAGCCAGGCGACCTCCATCTCGCGCGGTGAAAGCACATCGAATGGCGTTTCCTCGCCTCGCGCTGCCTCCAGCGCCAGGCGATTGGCAATTGATCGCCCGAGGTAGCTCCGCCCCAGCGACGCTTCTCGCACTGCACGCAGGAGGTCGCGCACTTCGCTGCCCAGGGCAATGAAACCGCAGGCGCCCGCCTGCAGCATGCGCCGGGGCCAGGGTCCGTCCTCCAACTCGGACAGGATCACCATGCGCGGCCCGCGCCCTGGGCGCTCCACCAGGTGCGGGAGGATCTGCATCGCGCCGCTGTCCGGCAGGTTGACGTCGCAGATCACGACGTCCGGCCGCAGGCGCCGGATCTGCGGCAGCGCTTCCTGCCCGGTGCCCGCATCGCCCTTCACGAGGATGTCCGGCTCTCGGGACAGGATCATGTGCAAGCCGGTGCGCACCAGCGCGTGCCGCACGATCAGGTAGGTCTTGATGTCCATCTCGTTTTCCGTGCGTCTGGCGCCTTCATTGCCTGGACGCAATGGCAGGCATTCTGCCAATGCAGGCTCCATGGCACCGGGATGCGCAGGGTGCGTTCCACTGACCTATGGCCGACCGCACCCACGTGTCGTGGATACCGTCAAAGCACGCTGCCCTCTCTTGTTCAAGACGAGCAGGCAGGACGCTTCCCTACCGACGGTCCATGCGGCAGCGAAGGGATGCCAGCCGCGAGCCATTGCGCTACTGTTACTGCATGTCCCGCGAAATCGACGACTGGTTCGTCCAGCACATCCTGGTCCACGAAGCCGAACTGGTCGCCTATCTGCGACGATGCTGGCCGAATCCGCAAGACGTGCACGACCTGCGCCAGGAGGTGTATGCGCGCGTCTACGAGTCCGCGCTGAAGGGACTGCCCGATGCACCGCGGGGCTTCCTTTTCGGCACCGCACACCACCTGGTCACGGATCGCATCCGCCGCAGCCGTGTCGTCTCCATCGAGGCAGTGGGTGATCCGGACTCGTTGCGCGTCTTGATAGATGAGTGCACTCCCGAGCGCTGGATGGGCGGCCGACAGCTGCTGTCGCGCCTGGTGCATGCATTCGACCAACTGCCGGACCGCTGCCGCGACGTGGTATGGCTGCGCCGCGTCCAGGAACTGTCGCAGAGGGAGGTCGCCGTGCAATTGGGGATCAGCGAGAAGACCGTCGAGAAGCACATGGCCAAGGGCGTGCGCCTGCTGGCCGAGCACTACCATGGCTCAGCCGCATTGCCGCCCAAGGCACCAGCCGGAGCCCGCAGACCGTTGCGCGATGGACAGCAGGGAGATTGAAGAGCAGGCCGCGCGGTGGCTGACGCGGCGCGAGAGCGGGCCGTGGGACGCGGATACGCAATCCGATCTCGATGCCTGGCTGCAGACGATCACGCACCGCGTCGCCTTCCTGCGCCTGGAAGCGGCCTGGCGCGACGCCGAACGGCTCAAGGCGGTGGCCGCCGGCCTGCCGCCGCGCACGAGCCCGCCGCGGGGCATGCCGACCGGTCTGCCGGCGGTGACCTCCGCGGCCATCGATCCGCCACCCTCCGACGAGCGATGGTCCGAACTGCGCTTCGCTCCCGTCCGTCCTCCCGCTGCCCGGACACGGCGCCGCACGATGCTCGCGCTCGGCGTCACGATGGTGGCCGGCGCGATGGTCGCGACTGTCGCCATGGCACCGCTGCATCGCCCACCGGCCCCTGGCCCGGCCCGCCAGGTCTATGAGAGTGCACCCGGCGCGCTGCACGCGGTGGCCCTGGCCGATGGCTCGCGCTCTACGCTGGGTGGCGATACCCGCATCGATGTCGATTTGCGCCGCGCCGAGCGCCACGTCGAACTCCGGCACGGCGAAGCGATCTTCGACGTTGCCAAGGACCCGGCGCGGCCTTTCGTGGTGCAGGCGGGTGCACGGCGCATCGTGGCCGTGGGCACGCGTTTTTCCGTGCGCCGCGATGCCGCAGCGTTGCGGGTCGTCGTCACCGAGGGCACCGTTCGGCTGGAAACGGATCCGGCCGGGGGGCATCGCGAGCCGTCCATCCTCATGCCTGCCGGCAGCATCGCCGTCGCCCAAGCGCAGGGCGTGCGGGTGCAGACGGCCAGCCTGGACGAGGCAGAACATCAGCTGGAATGGCGCTCGGGCTACCTCACCTTCACCGACACACCGCTGGGACAGGTCGTCGCCGAGTTCAACCGTTTCAGCCGCGAGCCGCTGGTCCTTGCGGACCCGAAGCTGGAACAGCTTCGCATCGGCGGGCATTTCAGCTGGAGGGATGCGCAAGGCTTCGCACGGCTGCTGGAACGCAGCTACCCGTTGCGCGCGGAAACCCGCGATGGGAAGGTGATCCTTCACGCGCGCTGACACGCATGGGGGATGGGTTGCGCTCGTTCGTCTTTTAGTAGGTGACCCGCGCCGCGTGCGCCATCGCAACCCACTCAAGGACAGACCATGCAGATAAGCCGCCCCACTTCCCTCACCGTGATCGCGTGGCTGCTGATCGCTTCCTGCGCCATTTCCCTGATCGGCTTCATCGCATCCCATGGCAATGCGGCGACCGAGGACATCATGCGCAAGAGCGTGTTGCCACTGTCCGTCCAGTACGCGATCGGCTACTTCGGCCTTGGCGTGCAACTGGCCTGCGCCTTCGCAATCTTGAAAGCGCGCGCGTGGGGCCGGTCCCTCTATGTGGGCTGGGGAATTCTCGGGATGGTGATCGGATTCGCCACATCACCCATGAAGCTCGCACTGATTCCCGGCGCGCTGCTCTTTGCCATCGTGGCGTTCTTCCTGTACCGGCCCGCTGCCAGCGCCTTTTTCGAGCGCGGCATGCTGGGCACCCGCGTCGGCAACGCCTGACGCCATCGCACCAGCCCACGCAGGGCCCGCGCTGGTCCGCGGCGAACAACGATGTCCCGCCGCGATTTCGTGAGCAAACGTATCAGCGCCGCATTGCGCGCGGTCGGTCTTTGTTTCGTGATCCGACGGTGCGTTCGCGGATCTTCCCGGCTCAGGCAGCCGCTCTCGGCGAGCCCCTTCCGAAGACGACCACACGATTGGGCGGAAGCTACCGCACGAATGCAGGCGCCCGTTACCGCACAGGCAGCCGGGATCGCGCAACGCGACGCACCCCTCCAATTCCCTGACCAACACAAGGCCCAAGCCCCGATGAGCGAAGCAGTTCAGGACTACTCGCAGTACAGCCCCACCTGGCAGTTCCGCTTCAACTTCTATGATCGCCACGGCGAACCGAAGTCTGCGACCTTCAAGACCGCAATGAAATCCAAGGAGCTGTCCTTGGGCACGAAGATCAAGATGAACATGAACTTCTACGCGTTCCTGTTCGGGTTCATCTACTTCTTCATCCTCGGGCTCTGGCGCAAGGCCCTGGTTCTGATCGGCCTGTCGCTGGCCGTGGCCGCTTTGAGCCTGTGTCTGCCGGACTATGCGCTGCGTGCCTTCGGCATGGCGTACTCGCTGCTTGTGGGCATGACGGCCAACTACGCGTACTACCTGGATCGGGTCAAGGGCAGCACCAGCTGGAATCCGTTCGAAGGCGTGCGCTGGTGAAGTGAGCCCCCCGTCGCGCGGCTTGATCCAACCCACCCGCCCCGCCTTGGGCGCAGTGTGCAAGGCAGACAGCACAAGCCGTTACACGGAACCCACTGGCGGGGGATTTACCGCGCGGACGCCGGCAAAGATTCTATCTAGTGGAACAAGCAGCGGGTACGGCTCCGACGCCAATCGATCGAACCTGCTGCGAAACCGCTTTTTTCCCGCAGTTCGGACTCTGACAAGCCAAGCATTTGAGGGGGGATGAAGTGGGGCGACGGACGCCCGCACTTCAGAAAAATGAGCGCGCTCGCGCAACAGGGGGGAGGCAGGAGTTCGCAAAGGAGTTGCGACAGATGCTCTCGACACAAGAAGGCCCTTCAAGCCCACTGTGCAAAGTCTATTACCGCCCGATCGAAGCCGCCATCCGGTGGAGTGGTCTGCACCGCCACGAACCTGCGATCCTGAACACCCTGCGCGGACGACAGACGCCCACCGCCCAGGATTTCCCGCGATGGCCCGCGCTGCGCCTGAACGCCGAGCGCATCTACGACGCGATCCTCAACGATGAGTTGCCGCATGGGCGCAACGGCATCACCACACGCAGCGCCTATCGCTGCAGCTGCGAGGGCAGCGCCGACCGCATCGACCAGGGCGATGTGACCGTCCGGCACCTGGATCTGCGGACGTGGATGCAGCGCTGCTATCCCGGCGAGCGGCCCCGGTTCCTGTTCACGGCCGCCGAGCGCGCCACGCACCCGGTCATCACCGTGGAAGCTGGCCAGGCCCTGCTCACGGAGCGGGCGGCCCTGCACGCGCTCTTGCGCCAGTGCCAGCAGCAGAACCGCATCCTCCAGGCGAGCTACAACGGCCTGGTGGCCCGGCAGTCCGCGGCCCCTGCGGTCGCGCCGGCACCGGCACCGGCACCGGCGCCGGACCTGGCCGCAGCGCAGGCCCCCTCCAGCACCATGGCGATCAGCCACCGCGCAGACACGACCTACCTCAACATCATCGGCGCGCTGCTCGCCTTGCTTCTGGGCGATGCGCCCTCGGGCAAACCGTACTCGGCGTTTCGCACACAGGAAGCGATCATCAGCGCGATGCTGGCCTACCACGGCGGGCTCATGGGCCTGACCGAGCGCACGCTGCAGTCCAAGTTCGCCCAGGCCAAGCGGCAGGTCGCTGCACGCCATCCACCCCCTGCGCAAGGCCGTATGTGCGGTCCGGAAAACCGCATTTGCGGTGTTCAAGCGAAGTAAGGGCGATTCCACTGGCCCCTGTCCGCACAACGCCAGCGAGCGTCAGGAATGGCCACCATGTCTTTGCAGAGCACACCACCGGGGAACACGCCCACCGCACCCACCACCACGTCCGCAACGCAATCCAACCGCCGCATCCTGCGCCGCGCGGCGGTCGAAGCCCGGACCGGCTTCAAACGCGCCCACATCTACAGCCTGATGAAGGACAAGAAGTTCCCCCAGCGCGTGAGGCTGGGTGTGCGCGCGGTCGGCTGGTACGAGGATGAAATCGACCAGTGGCTCGCCGGCCGGGAACGCGCATGACCGGCACGTTCAGCCGCGCGCACGCGATGCAGGTCGTCTCGATCATTTCGACCAAAGGCGGCGTCGGCAAGACCACGACGGCAGCCAACCTGGGCGGATTCATGGCCGACGCCGGCCTGCGCGTGCTGCTGCTGGACCTGGACATTCAGCCCACCCTCTCGAGCTACTTCCCGCTCGATCGGCGTGCGGCCGGCGGCATCTACGAATTGCTCGCCTTCAACGCGCAGGACCTCGGCGTGCTCGTCTCGCGCACCGCCGTCAGGGGCCTGAACCTGGTGCTGTCCAATGACGCGCAGGGCCAACTGAATACGCTGCTGCTGCATGCGGCCGATGGTCGGCTGCGGCTGCGCAACCTGCTCGGACTCTTTCGGCCGCACTACGACCTGCTGCTCATCGACACGCAGGGCGCGCGCAGCGTGCTGCTGGAGATGGCCGTGCTGGCCTCGGACCTGTCGCTGTCTCCGGTCACGCCGGAGATCCTCGCCGCGCGCGAGCTGCAGCGCGGCACCCTGAACCTGATGGAGGAGATCGCACCGTACCGCCACTTGGGGATCGAGCCACCGCCCCTGCGCCTGCTCATCAACCGGGTCCACCCGGTCTCGGCCAACGCACGGCAGATCCAGCAGGCGCTGCGCGGCATCTTCCAACAGCGCCCCGGCATCCAGGTGCTGGACACCGCGATCCCGGCGATCGAGGCATATCCGAAAGCCGCGCTGCGCGGCCTGCCGGTGCACCGCGTCGAGTCCCGGCGTCCGCACGGGCGCTCGGCGCCCGCCGCGCTGGAGAGCCAGCGCGCGTTGGCGAGCGAACTGTTCCCGCAGTGGCGCGACCGCTTCGAGCAGGTCACAGGGAAGCCGATCCATGCCCGCGCGAACTGATCCGTCCGCTCGCCGCACGGCGCTGCAGCGGCTGGTGGCGTTCGCCCGCGGCGAAGGCTGGGAGCTCGTGGCCAACGCGGGTGGCTTCCCGCGGCTGTGCAAGGCAGGCCTGCCGGCCATCCACCTGGGCGTGCCGGATGACCCGGGCACCCTGGTTCGCACCGACAAGCGACGGGCTGTATGCGACACGCGCCCCGATGGGCAGGGGAGGCCGTGATGGCGCACGGCAAGGATGCAGACATTGCCGGCCAGCTCCTGGCCGAGACCTTCCAGCGCAGCGGCCCCGCCGCCGACGCGCTGACCGACCCCATCGCCGACACCCCCATGGTGGTCACGCTGGACCAGTTGCGCCCCTACAACCTGAACCCTCGCGTCACGGTCAATCCTCTCTATGCCGAGATCAAGGCCTCCATCCGCGAGCGCGGTCTCGATGCGGCGCCCGCGATCACACGCCGGCCCGGCGAGGCCCACTACACCATCCGCAACGGCGGCAACACGCGGCTGGCGATCCTGCGCGAGCTATGGGCCGAGACCAAGGACGAGCGGTTTTTCCGCATTCCCTGCCTGTTCCGGCCCTGGCCCGTCCGAGGCGAAATCATCGCCCTCACCGGCCATCTGGCCGAGAACGAACTGCATGGGAGCCTGACCTTCATCGAGCGTGCGCTCGGCGTGGAGAAGGCCCGCGAACTCTACGAACAGGAGAATGGCGGCAAGCCGATGACGCAGGCGGAGCTGGCGCGGCGCCTGGCGGCCGATGGCTACCCCGTGCCACAGCCCCACATCAGCCGGATGCGAGACGCCGTGCAGTACCTGTTGCCCGCGATTCCCTCGCTCCTCTACGCGGGCTTGGGGCGCCACCAAGTGGAGCGGCTGTCGCTGCTTCGCAAGGCCGGCGAGCACGCCTGGGCGCAGCGCGCGATCGCGCAGGCGACGACGATGGAATTCGCGGACCTGTTCCAGGAAGTGCTCTCGGGCTTCGATGCACTGCCGGACGGTTTCTCCTACGAGCGCGTGCAGGACGAATTGATCGGGCAGATGGCGCAGTGGCTGGAGGCGGACTACGACACGCTGGCCCTGGACATCGCCGGTGTGGAGAGCCGCCAGCGGGCCCTGCTGAGCATACCCGCACCCTCGCCGAGCCCGGGCGGCGTGGTAGCGCCTGCATCGCAGGCAGCGGCCTCCACGCGCCCTGAAACGCCTCCTGCAGCGCCCCGCGCGCCGTCCGATCCCACCCCGCGCGCCGCCGGCGCACGGGATGCGGAGCATGCCGCCCCCGCCTCGCCCCGCGACACGCCGGATCCGATGGGGGCGCGCGTGCAGGAGCACGTCGTCTCCCCTGCCGCGAGCACCGAGCGCCTGCAATCGCTGCAAAAGCTGGTGGCCGACCACCACGGCGAAGCATCGCCCTCCTTCGCCGACAACGTCGTGCAGGCGATTCCCGTGCAGGCCGGCGGCCTCTATCCCATCTCGGACGTCTGGCGCATCGATCCCGGACTGGACACCCCTGATCGCCTGCGCGTGCACATCGCGCAGTTCGCGCGCGAGATCGCCGCCGAGGGGAGCGCAGCCGACCGCATCGCCGCCACCGACCACGGCCTGGGATTCGCATGCGACGAAGAACCCCCTGCGGTGGCGCCCCTGGCCCACGCCATGCTCGCGCTGCTGCGGGCGCTGGAGGCGAGCTACACGGGACCAGCAACCCCTGCCGCGCCTTGCACGCTGGCCGAGGCACTGACGCCCCTGCTGCGCCACGGCACCGCGCCGCGGCTCAGCGACAGCGGCCTGGTGAAACTGTTTCGCCTGCTGCGGCTGGCACGCCGGCTGGCCGAAGCCGAGGCCGGTACCAAGGCCATGCCCACCTGACCGGCCTGCTGCCATGACCGCACCCCACCCGCTCAACCAGGCCGTGATCGCCCAGGCGCTGCACGACCTGCGCAACGGCCAGCTGCGCCGCGCCCGGTCCATGGGCTTCGGCGATGCCGAGCTGGCCGCGCTCAAGCGGCCCGACCTGGTGAGCGTGCTGCTCAACGCATCGGTGTCGTGGTGTTCGGTCACGGTCAACCGCGAGGTCGTGCGCCGATTGCTCGGCCAGGTGCAGGACGTGGAGCGCGAGATCTCCACGGTGGACCGCATGCTGCGCCTGGGCGCGAGCACGGAGATGGTCAGCACGTTTTATGGCCTGTCGCACCAGGAAGTGGCGCTGCGCCGCGAGATCCTCGGCCTGCCCAAGCGCAAGGGCCGCCACCCGGTGCTGAGCGAGGCGCAGGATGCCGACCTGTGGGCGCGCTGGCGCGCCACCGCGCGCGCGCGTGGCGTCGCGCTCGAAGACGACATGGCGATGCTGGACGTGGGGATGGACCTGGCCCAGGACATGGCCCTCCCGCTGTCGGTCGTATGGGCCGCGATACAGGGCTGGATCGCGCAAGGACTGGTGTAGGGCCATGGCGACGTCGGGGACGCCCCGGCCGGCCGGCCCGCGCCCGCTCTCGGCCGTGCTCGATGACGCCTGGCGGCAGATCCAGGCCCCTTCCCCCTACCCACCCGACGGGGCCGTCCCGTTACCTCCGGCCGCGCCGTCGGCACCCGCGTTTCAGGACGGATTCCTTTACAGCGGCAACCGCCAGGAGAGCGTCCCCCGCGCGCTCTTCTTGGACCGGCGGCTCACGCCGCTGGAGCGCAATGCGTGGCAGGTGTTCCGGATGCAGCTGCAAGGCGATGGACTCACCGCATTGCCCACCTACGAGCAGCTGCGTCCCTATCTGTCGGCCATGCCCTGCGGACCGAAGGCCTCGACCGAAACCGTCGCGCGCGCACTCACGCTGCTGCGGCTCACGCGCTGGCTGAGCCTGGTGCGCCGCCGACGCGACCCGCGCACCGGGCGCATCCTGGGCAACCTGTACGTGCTCCACGATGAACCACTCACGCCGTTCGAGGCGATGCAACTGGACGCTGGCTACCTCGGCCTCGTCAGCCAGGCCCTGACGCACGCCAGCAAGGCCGTGAAGCAAGTCGGCCTGCACGCGCTGCAGGAAATCGCCGAGGACCCGTTGCTCAACGGACGCGTGCTGCCCACGCGGCTGCAAGTGCTCGCCGATCGCCTGGCGCGTGGCGGGATGGACGCCTTGCACGGCACAGAAACTTGTCCACAGGAGGCGCCCTCCCACGAATCCGAAGGCGGTGTCGACGGCCGCCTTCGGATGGCCGATGCCCCTGCTTCGGATTCCGAAGCCGGTCGCCAAACCGCGTCGCAGGCCCCCCTTCGGAATCCGAAGCAGGACCGTACCGTACGTAGTAGTTCTCTCTCAGAAATACGTACGGTACCGCGGGTGCACGCGCGCACGGACCTGCGCCTGCCTGCGCTGTTTCTCCGCTTAAAGGACGAGCAGCAAGCCGGTGCGCTGGTGGCCCTGGAGCAGGTGCCGGCGGCGCAGCGCCAGGCGGTGGTCGACGAGTGGGCCGCACGCTGCCGGGACAGCGCGGTGCGCAGCCCGGCCGGCTACCTGTTCGGCATCATCCAGAAAGCGCTTCGTGGCGAATTCAACGCCTGGGCCGGTGCCAGGGGCGCCACCAACGGCGGCGCACCCGCGACCGCGCCACCACCACCAGCGGCACCACCGCCCCCTGCGGCTCCCAAGCCTGCGAGCCGCGAGGTGGTGCAGGCCCATCTGGACCGGCTGCGGGCCATTCTGCGCGGCCCCTGAGCGGAACGCCATGGCGCTTGGCAGCACCAGACCCAGGGTATCAACGGAACACGCGGCCTTCCCTCGGCACAGGGCGATCGGGAGGCCCCACGGGGCATCGCGCACGCCTGCTCCGAGGCCAGCAGACATACCTGGCGGTCCATGGCACTAGACCCAGGGTATAGGCGGAACACGCGGCCTTCCCTGGCACCTCGCACCGACGAATGCACCAGGGCGAGCCCCGCGCATTCGCACGCGCCAGCGATAGGCGCCAGCCCGCACCAAACAGGCGGCCATGGGCTGCGTTTTGTTCACGGACAGCCTTCCCTGCCTGCGACGACGCTGGCGGCTCGTACATCCCTCAGCGAGTTGTCCCATGGCCGAAGCCTCCAATCCCCCCGCCCTGCAGCTCAATCTCGGATCGCTGCGCAGCGCGATGTCGCTGACGCTGCACACCCACCACGCCTCCCGCATCTGGCATGGCCGCGCCGCCGCCGAAGGACGGCCGGGCATCGTCGGCCTCAACGGCTACATCGCCGTCATGAACAAGATGAAGCGCGGCGCCGAACAGGACGACCCCTATTCCGACTGGTGGATGTTGCGCATCGAGGAGAAGCTCGCGCAGACCGACACCGCCCTGCGGCAATTGCGCGAGCAGGTGGACAGCGCCCTGGCCGACGTGCCGCCCGCCCTGTCGCTGGGAGACAACCTCAACGTGCAGCCCATCCGGCTGCCCCTGTTCGTCAACGCGCAACTCGGCTTCATGGCGGTGTATCTGCTGGCCGACTACGACGAGCTGGCGCGCAAGCTGATCCTGGCGCACCACACGGCACTCATCGACCGCTCGACCCTGGAGCGCTGGCTCAACGAGGGCGCCCATGCCCTGCGCAGCCTTTTTTTCCTTGGCGCAGCAGTACCGCTACTCCGGCTGTACGCGCGACGACTTCGCCGCCAAGAACGCCGCTGCCCGCGCGGCGCTGGAGAAATTCGGCGAACTGCCGCAAGAGGTGCTCGAAGGCACGCGCCGCTCCCGCTATGCGCCACCCATCGTGCGGCGCTCGGCGCCGGCGGCGACAGCGCGCAACAGCAACGTCATTGATGTCGCTGGTGCCGGCGGTAACGACGACGGCGCGATCGCCATCGAGGGCGATGGCCGCGCTATTCAAGGCGCCGCCGAAGGCAGCCCATTGGCCGCACCGGACGGCGAAGATGGCCGAGGCACACCGGCATGACCCACGCATCACCCACCAGCGCACCAAGCCGCCGCTTCGTGCCCCTGGAACAGGCGGACTTCCGCAATCTGCGACAGGCCGGCTCTCTAAAAGGCCTTTTACAGCCTTTTAAAGGTAAGGGACCTTTGACGCTCTGGGCCAGCGAGTGCCACGCGCTGCGGGACGATCTCACCGCCTTGGCGCAGCAGCGCGTGCTGGCGCAAGCGAGCCGGTATCCCTTCCTGCTGCTGCCGGTCCAGCTGGCCCAGCAGACCACTGGCGCAGGCACGCGTTTTTTTGCGCTGGCGCAGCCACGATCGCTCGGCGATGGGCGTGGCGCTGTGGCACGGCCTGATGGAAAACCCCGCAACGCCGGACAGCCTGGTTGACGACCTCTACGCGATGGAGGTCGAGCGCGTGGTGCTGAACATGCAGGTGAGCCTGTTGCACACGCTGGGCCGCCAGGCCCTGGACTGCGCCACCAAGCTGGAGCAAGCCCATGCCTGCCATCTGCGCCGCAAGGGCCTGCCCTCGCACACCGCAGATCTCGCGCCATGAACGCAGCGGCGGCCTGCACGAGGACACACCGCCGCGGCGGGAACCTGCGCCAGACCGGACGCTGGATCGATTCGCGACACCTGCATCGGCGCCTGCCGTGCAGGCCTTTCAACCCACCTGGAGACTGATCCCATGAGCACGTATTTCAGCGGCGAAGGCAACATCGGCTCGCCCCCCGAGTTCGACGAGTATGCCAACGGCAACGACGAGCCGCGCCGCGTCCTGCGCCTGAATGTGTATTTCGACAATCCTGTTCCCAACAAGGACGGCTCGTTCGATGACCGCGGCGGGTACTGGGCGCCGGTGGAGTGGTGGCACCGCGATGCCGAGCACTGGGCCACGCTCTTCGCCAAAGGCATGCGCGTGATGGTCCGCGGCCGCCAGGAGCGCGACGATTGGACCGACAGCGACAACCAGCCGCGGACCACGTACCGGATCAACGCGCGCAGCGTCGGCATCCTGCCCTACCGCCTGGAGTCGGTGGCACTCAGCCCGAAGCCGGGCAGCGCCGGCGATTGAGCCATGCGCAGCGCCACACCGCGGTCGACACCTGCGAATGCGCTGCCTCGAAGGCAGCGCAACGCGGTGGCCGCGGCGTGCGCGTTTTTTGGCTGTGCCGCGCACGCAAGCCCGGAATGCTGATGGCCATTCGATGACCGTCACGCACTTTCGGGAGGCACCATGCGCGTGGTTCTGTGCGAGAAGCCGTCCCAAGGCAAAGACATCGCCAAGGTCCTGGGCGCACACCAGCGCGAGGCGGGCTGCTACGGCGGCCCGGGCATCAAGGTCACCTGGGGCATCGGCCACCTGATCGAGGCGGCGCCCCCGGAGGTCTACGGCGAGCAGTACCGGCGCTGGGCGCTGGAGACGCTGCCCATCCTTCCCCAGCACTGGCAGTGGGTCGTCAAGACCCAGACCGCCGTGCAATTCAAAGTCGTCCGGCAACTGTTGGCACAGGCCACCGAACTGGTGATCGCCACCGATGCGGACCGCGAGGGCGAGATGATCGCCCGCGAGCTGATCGACTACTGCGGCTACCGCGGCCCGATCCAGCGGCTGTGGCTGTCGGCGCTCAACGATGCATCGATCCGCAAGGCGCTGGGTGCGCTGAAGGCCTCGCACGAGACGCTGCCGCTCTACCACTGCGCGCTCGCGCGCTCCCGTGCCGATTGGTTGATCGGCATGAACCTCAGTCGCCTGTTCACCCTGCTCGGCCGGCAGGCCGGCTACGACGGCGTGCTGTCCGTCGGGCGTGTGCAGACCCCCACGCTCAAGCTGGTGGTCGACCGCGATCGGGCGATTGCCGCATTCGTGCCCGTGCCGTTCTGGTCCATCGAGGTCTCGCTCTCCGCGAGCGGAAAGACGTTCATGGCGCGCTGGACGCCGCCGGCGGGGTGCACCGACGACGCCGGCCGGTGCCTGCAGCCCGCAGTGGCGCGGCATGCGGCCGACCGCATCCGCGCCACGGGAGCGGCCCAGGTGGTCGGCATCGACACCGAGCGCGTGCAGGAGGGACCGCCGCTGCCATTCGATTTGAGCACGCTGCAGGAAGTTTGCTCCCGGCGCCTCGGACTGGACGTGCAGGAAACCCTCGACATCGCGCAAGCGCTCTACGAAACGCACAAGGCCACGACGTACCCGCGCACCGACTCGGGCTACCTGTCCGACAGCATGCTCGCCGAGGTGCCCCTGGTTCTCGACAGCCTGGTCAAGACCGATCCCAGCCTGCGCCCGCTCATCGCCCAGCTCGACCCCACCCAGCGCTCGCGCGCATGGAACGACGCCAAGATCACGGCGCATCCCGGCATCATTCCCACGTTGGAGCCGGCCGACCTGTCCGCCATGGATGAGAAGGAGCTCGCCGTCTACCGGCTGATCCGCGCGCACTATCTCGCCCAGTTCCTTCCCCACCACGAATTTGATCGCACCACTGCGCAGTTCACCAGCGGCGACCAGGCACTGCAGGCGATCGGCAAACAGATCGTCGTGCCGGGCTGGCATCTCGCTTTCGCGGCACCGCCCTCCCTGCCGGAGGATGCCGACGCCGAGACGGATGGCGCGGGGCCGCGCGAACAGGTCTTGCCGGTGCTGCGCGAAGGCTCGGCGTGCCGGGTCGAGGCCCTCGATCTGAAATCGCTCAAGACCCTGCCCCCCAGGCCCTACACGCAAGGCGAACTGGTCAAGGCGATGAAGACCGTCGCCAAGCTGGTCACGGACCCGCGACTGAAGCAAAAGCTCAAGGAAACGACCGGCATCGGCACCGAAGCGACGCGCGCCAACATCATCAGCGGCCTGCTCGGCCGCGGTTACCTGCTCAAGAAAGGACGCGCGGTCCGCGCCTCCGACACCGCCATGACGCTCATCGATGCGGTGCCGGCGGCGATCGCCGACCCGGGCACGACCGCGATCTGGGAGCAGGCGCTGGACATGATTGAAGCAGGCCAGATGGGCCTGGACACGTTCGTCGAAAAGCAGTCCGCCTGGGTCGCGCAGTTGGTGCAGCAATACCGCGGCACAACGCTGGACATCCGCATTCCCCAGGGTCCCCACTGCCCGCTGTGTGGCGCGGCCACGCGCCAGCGCAGCGGCAAGACCGGCGCTTTCTGGTCTTGCTCGCGCTATCCCGACTGCAAGGGCACACTCCCCATCAGCCCTGCCAAGACCCGCCGCGCCAGCAGCGGCAAAGCCGGCACAGAACGCACCCCGCGCCGGCGCTCCCACTAGCCTCCCGACAGGCCCTTCCACCCGATCGCATCGCCCTCCGCGCCGATGCGTTGTCCTCGCGCCCCGCGAGGCACCCAGCACGCTTTAAGCCTTCTGCAACGTGTGCCCGTCGGCACCGGCGTTCGCGCACCGGCCGGCGTGAAGGCGCCTTCCTGCCCAGCCCGCGCCCGCGGGACGACCTCATCGCGTGTTCCCGTTGTTCCGGCGGGTCCCCCGGCGCCTTGCAATGCGAGCCGCCCGGAGACCCGCTGGGTCGACGGCAGTCCATGCCGGCGCCTACCGGCGAAACAACAGGTGCCCTTTGTGCGCGGATGCGTGCCAGGGATTGTCGGCCCCAGCCACGACACGGGCCGGGTAGAGGCTGCGACAGCGGACGGTTCCACGACGATCGCGTGCTGCGCCAGCTCAACGGGTGGTCGCTTCCTCGCGAGCCGGAGACCCACGGTCTCCGGCGTCTTTCTCCTGACTTCCCCCCAACACGAACAGGAGACTCCCATGAACCCCCACCCCCCAACCACCACCGCATTGGCGTACGGCAGCGTGTGCAGCGGCATCGAGGCGATCAGCCTCGCCTGGGAACCGCTCGGCCTGGTGCCGGCATGGTTTGCCGAGACCGATCCGTTTGCCAGCGCGGTGCTCGCCCACCGCCACCCCCGCGTGCCGAACCTCGGCGACATGACACAACTGGCGCATCGCATCCGCGCCCGCGCCATTGCCGCGCCCGACATCCTGGTGGGCGGCACGCCCTGCCAGTCCTTCAGCGTCGCCGGCGCCCGCCAGGGGCTCGCCGACCCCCGCGGCGCCCTCACCCTGGCCTACGTGGAGATCGCCAATGCCATCGACCAAGTCCGCACCCGTGCCCGCCGCCCGCCGGCCACGCTTGTCTGGGAAAACGTCCCGGGCGTCCTCAGCGACCGCGGCAATGCCTTTGGCTGCCTGCTGGGCGCACTGGCCGGCGAAGACCGTGCGCTCGAACCGCCAGGGCCCCGATGGACGAACGCAGGTTGTGTGTCTGGACCGCGCAGGCGCATCGCCTGGCGCGTGCTCGACGCCCAATATTTCGGCGTCGCCCAGCGCCGCCGCCGTGTGTTTCTTGTGGCAAGTGGTGGAGACCACATCGATCCCGCCGAAATACTATTTGAGCGCGAAGGCCTGCGCGGGGATCCTTCGCCGGGCTGCGCACCGTGGCAAGACGCTGCCGGCGCTGCTGGACCACGCACTGCGCGCGCAGGCGGCACGACAGGGCTGAAATCGCCCTACGGCCGAGTCACCGTGTCGCTCGGCTTCGGCAACGGCCAGGGGCCCGCCAATGTCGCGGCCTGCCTCATGGCCGCCGGCCCCCGGCACGACCTGTGCACCGAGACGGTTCTCGTGCAGTCGGTGGCCGGACGCATCAGCCACACGCTGGACACGGCCAACGGCGGCAAGGGGTGCGGCGAGGATGGCACCGGCAAGGGTGTCCCAATCATCGCCTTCACGGCACAAGGATGCGGTGCCGATGCAGCACTGGGACTGTCGCCGACGCTCCGCGCCGGAGGGCATTGCGCAAGCCACGCCAATGCCGGCGTGGTACCGGCGATCGCCTTCGCGCAAAACTCCCGCGGCGAACTGCGCTGGGAGTCCGGCCACGGGCAGATCGCTGGCACGCTGTCCACCGGCGGCGGCAAGCCCGGCCAAGGTCGCCCTATGGTGTTGAGCATGGCCCTGCGCGGCCGGGACGGCGCCCCCGCAGGCGATCCAGCACCGCTTTCGCTGCACACCAGCGAAGGCAAAGGCAAAGGCAAAGGCAAAGGCAAAGGCGATGGCCTTGGCCGCGCGCCGGTACCCGGCTATGAAGCGCACTTCCTCTGCGAGGCACCAACCGCCGGCTTGCATGGCCTGCACTGGCGGGTGCGCCGGCTGATGCCCAAGGAATGCGAGCGCCTGCAGGGCATGCCCGACGACTACACGCAGGTGCCCTACCGGGGCAAGCCGGCGGCCGACGCTCCGCGCTACAAGGCCATCGGCAATTCGATGGCCGTGCCCTGCGTGGCGTGGCTGGGCTCTCGCCTGAAACGGTGCCTGGACAACGGGACACCGGACGCTGCGGATTGACGCACGCCTGCGGGCGCCGGCCAGGCGATGCTGGTTACCGCATGCGCTGAAGCCATCAGCCACTGCCAGCAGCCCCGGTCGTCCAGGCTGCGACGCGGAACCTTCCGCGACGACCACCCTCGTCCGCTTCGCATCGTGCCGCGGACGCGCACCCCTCCCGGATGTCGATGCTCTCCCTCCATCGGGCACTTCCGCCCCTTTCTCCAACGGCAAACGCCCCACCGACGCGGCCTCGCGCCGACGCCTTGGCGTGCGCCTTCGTGCGCGATCCGCACCCCTCATTCCAAGGAGTCCTCCATGCACACCATCCGCCTTCAAACCAACCAGCACCGGTTGATCGCCAACCTGCGCCACGCCTTCAATCAACGCTCGATGCTCGGCGAGCTCCTGCAGAACGCCCGCCGCGCGCGAGCCAGCGAGATCCGGATCACCGTCGATCAGAGCAGCCTGACCATCCACGACAACGGCAGCGGCATTGCCGACCTGCAATCGCTGATCTTCATCGCCGAATCCGGCTGGGAAGAGCCACTGAAATCCAACGAGAACGCATTCGGAATGGGGGCGCTCTCCACGCTGTACTTCGCCGAGCACCTGAGCGTGCATTCGCGCGACGGCATGTTCAACGCGCGAACAGCGGACATCCTCGCGGGGGCGCCGATCGCCATCGTGCCAACGAACGCCTATCTGCAAGGCACCGTGATTCGCCTCGACGGCATCCAGCCGCCGCACCCCAGCGACCGGCTTCACGACTGGGTGGCATGGGAGCTCAAACGCCTGTGCGAAGCCTTCCCGGTGCCGGTGTGGCTCAACGGCACCGAAATCCCCCGCCCGCTCGCGTCTGCGTCGCTGGATTGGCGGCAGACGTCCATGGGAAAAATCTTGATCGATCTCACCGGTGCCCGAACGCAGTGGCGATGCTTCCTGCAAGGCCTGCCCATCGAGACCGGGGCGAACCACAGCCTTCACCAAGTCGTGCTGCTGCCCGACGACACGCTCGCCAAGCTGCCGGACCGGCAGCATCTGCTGAACGAGACCCAGGATTGCCGACGCATCCAGGCGGCGGTCGACCAGGCCTATCGCCAGGCACTGATGGACAAGAAGGCCGCACTGGCGGAAAGCGAGTTCGTCGAGCACTACGCCCATGTGTGCCTGCAGTCGTCCAATGCCGACCTGCTCAACGACCTGTCGTTCGTGCCCCGCGGGTGGTTTCGGGACTGGCAACAAGAGCCCGCAGGGTTTCGTCATTACTGGGAGCGCCGCGAAGCCGAGGGCGTCGTCTCTCGCACGGTGCTGCAGGAACTGGGCGTCTGGCAGATCGATGCCGACCAATGCGACGGGCTCACGGCCGAGGTCTATCTGGAAGCGGCCCAGGCGTTCCTGCTGGAAGCATCCGGCCTGGACAACGGGCACTGGGTCCATTCACTGGTCCGAGCCATCCGCCCGGAGCAGGTCCGAGTCGATGCGGATGCAGTCCTGCATCGGGATGCCAGCCCCTGGCTGGCCGACGGCGAAGTCGAACTGGCGCTCGTCGACACGCTGCAGGTCCGTCTGGAAGGCGAATCGGGCTACGCCGTGCCAGCCATCCGCAAGGACGGCACGCTCTACCTCACGGCACAGGCATCGGATGCGACCCGGCTGGTCAGCGATTACGTCTTCGAGGATCGCTACGAGGAGGACCGCGAGGATGAAGACGCAAAGACCCTGCGCACCTTCATCGCGGTGGGTTGCTCGTCTGCGCCGGATCGCGTCGTCGATGCCCTGCTGCCCGACGTGCTGCGCTACAGCGCGCAGCCGAAGCTGGCGGGCGCCACGGTCCGACTGGTCTTCGATGCGGCCGGAAAGCTCCAAGCGGTGACCGCATGACCCCATCCGCCGCGGTGCCGGCCCCTCGCCCGCACCGCCATCCCCTCCAAAGCGTCCCGTGCTCCCAAGCGATCGGCGCGAACCCGAAAGCGGTCGCGCGCACGTCCACTTCACACGAGAACCTCCCATGCCCCTCCACCAGCAACCCTTGCAGGGTGTAAGGCATCACCTTACACTTCAACAACCGTGATCCGGTCCATCCGGCACAAGGGACTGCGGGCACTGCACCAGCGTGGCGACACGGCCGGCGTTCGCGCCGACCATGTCGCCCGCCTGCGGCGCCTGCTGGCTTCCCTGGACGTGGCCCAGGTCCCGGCCGACATGGACCGTCCCGGCAACCGGCTGCATCCCTTGAAGGGGAAGCTGGCCGGCCACTGGTCGGTCAGCGTGTCCGGCAACTGGCGCGTCACTTTCCGCTTCGACGGCTCCGACGTGGAGCTGGTCGATTACCTCGACTATCACTGAGCAGGAGGCCTCCATGGCTATGCACAATCCTCCCCACCCGGGTGAAGCGTTGCGCGAGGACGTGCTCCCCGCGGCCCAGCTGTCGGTGTCGGGCCTGGCGCGGCACATCGGCTACTCCCGCGGGCAACTGTCCACGGTGCTGAACGGCCGGGCGGCCATCAGCGCCGACCTCGCCCACCGGCTCGAACTGGCGGGCCTGGGCAGTGCCCGGCAATACCTGGCCGAACAGGCGGCCTACGACCTGTGGCAGGCAGAACACCGCGAGCATCCCCGCATTGCACGCCTGCAACTGGCCTGATTTCTCAACCTCCGTTCCATCCCCTTCCCCATGGCCCCGCATTCCGATGCGGGGCTTTTTTTTGCCTCGGCAATCCGGACGGCGCGGGATTCCGATTTCCGGCCGACGCGGCCAGGCGCGCGCGCGAAGCTGGCTGCATGTGTCGCTGACGCCGTCAGCACCATGCCAGCAGCCAGGATCCCCGAGGCTGCCGCGGAGTTCCTACCGCGCGATCCGCCCGTCCGCCATCGCATCGAGTCCGCGGACACGCGTCCTGATGACGCCGATGCCGATTCATCCACCGCCTGCGGGAGCTGCCATCCCGTCAGGGATTGCTCGATCTCGCTTCTTCCAGGAGTTCGCCCATGTCCCACCTGCCCCACCTGTCCCAGCCAACCAGCGCTGATACCCCGTCCCAGCCGACGCGTTTCGGCTGCCTCGCCCTCGCATACGCCGGCAAGTACCTGCCGCTGCAGGTCTTGCACAGCGCCGCCGGCCACTACATCGGCACGCGCGACGCAGAAGGTCCCGTCTCGCGCGAGTCCAACGAGTACTTCCGCAGCGAAGCCGCCGCCCAGCAGGCGCTGGAGCGCGGTGGCTGGTCCCAATTGCCCACCCCGTGATCCATCGAAGGAGCTCTCATGCACCCGCTTCTCCCACCGGAAGTCGTCGAACAGATCGAACGTGAGGAACGGCATTTCACCGCGGCACCCGATGCGTTTTTCCAAGCCTGGAGGCGCGGCGTGGAAATCGCTGGACCCGAGTGGTTCGGCGACGGCACGCCCGAAGGCCTGCAGCGCGCCCGCAGCAAGTGGGACCTGCGCCCGAACCTGCTGCGGCTTGGCGACGCCCTCGGCGTGCTGAGCAGCGGCCAGCGCATGTTCCTGTCGGCCATGGTCAGCTTCTACAACGCCCGCGAAGGCGCAGCCATGCTGCGCCGCTGCGGCTTCGAGGGCCTCGCCGACCTGGGCGGCCTCGATCTGCAGCGGCGCCAGGTCATCGCCGATCTGGTGCTGAACTACAGCGGCTGGTAGGCCTGCCCGGGCTGCTGCCGCACTGTTTTCCGCTGCCCCCACGAGCGCCATGTGTTCCGTCTGGGGCCATGGCCCTCTTCTTTCCGAGTGCCCCCTTCACCTCCTGACCGACGCCTGACAGCGCCGGTCGTTTCCCTGCGGATGCCATGTCCGCAAGGGCCGGCTCCGCGTCCCACACCAGGAGCCAACCCATGGCAGACAACCACTACGAGGCCACTGGCGTCCTCGTTCTCGAGCGGGTGACCCCGGTCATCCGCGCACTGTTCGGCGGATTCCAACTGGATGCCGACTACCCCGGCAATGGCGAGGCCTACATCGCCCTCGTTGGCAACGCCCCTCCGAGCTGGGACGACCTCCGCGAGGAACTGGTCGAACTGGCCAAGCCCTTGGGCTTCACACCCTCCGTCGCGGCCACCCCGCCGGTCGGCGAAGTGCTGCAGGTGCTTGCCCAGCACTTCGGCGCAGACGGCAACGTGGCGTTGATGTCCCTGATCGGGCGGGACCGGTTCGAGGATGCCGCCGATCTCCATGTGCTGTTCCTGCTCGCCACGTGCTTCGATGACGGGCACCACCTGCGCGAGATCCGCTTCGAGGGCTGCTGGCACTGCGACAAGCCGCTTCTGTTCGAGTTCTGGGGCGCAGGCCACTACCTGAGCCGCGAATTCGAGGCCCACAGCGCCTCCGGCCATGCCCTGCAACTGGGCCCCCTGATCCGGGAGGCTTTATCCAGCGGCGACTTCGACCAGGGCGCCACCGTCATCGCGCGCGAAACGGACCGACTGCTGGCCGGCATCCGCAATGCCGCCCATCGCAGGCAACTGCAACGCCGTGTCGTCTGGCATCTGATCGAAGGCCTTTGCACTGACGGGGAGCCGTGATCCCGAAAGGCCGCGCCTCCGATTCGCCAGCGGCATTTCCCCAGCAGCCATGACCTATCCAGGCTGCGGTGCGGTTCGCCGCACAGGTCATCCCTCTTCGGACGCGTCGTGCGTCCTTCCACGCCAACCCACAAGGGATCTTCCTCCCTTGCGGGCGGAAGTCCCTTGGATTTCTCAAGGAGTCTTCCATGGATACCCAAGCCCTCCGCGCACAGATGCCGACACTGGTCTGCGGCCACGTGCCCTCCAACGTCCACCGCTTCAAGTTCCAGGTCTTCGACGGCGAACCCAAGGTCTCGATCCTGGGCATTCCCGTCGATCCGAAGCCCTTCGACGGCAAGGTCATTGCCAGGACCGACGAAGCGATCGTCATCAAGACGGGCCGAGCCGAGTTCGCGGTGCTCGACCGGGCGCTGGTGACCGAAGTGCCAGATGAAGGCGCCAAGGTGCACGTGGAGCCCTATGCCAGGCGCCGCTTCGATGGCCTTCGGGCGGACACGCCCGAAAAGCAGGTCGAACGGACGGTCGACGGTCTCACCTATTCGGTACACACCACGGTGTTGGGCTCCGCGCCTGCCAAGCTGCCCATCCCGAAGCCCCGCTGTCCCGAACTGGCCGCGCTGATCGAACAGCTGGAGCAGTTGCCGGCACCCGACGGTTTTCGTCGCATCACGCACATGCTGGTCGATGCGGGTGCGCGGGATTTCACCTGGGTGGATCCGACGCCCGCCAACATCATCCAGACGCCGCCGGCCATCGGCTTCACCGTCTCCACGGGCAAGTTCGCGGGCGACGTCCGCGTGCTGTACGACCGCGGCGCGGATCAGTACGTGATCGAACTGCACCGCGGTGGCAAATGCATTGACCGCATCGAGGACGTGTTCTTCGACGACCTTGGCCGGGTTTTGGAGGGGCTGATCGACGACGGCAGCTGGCGCCGCATCCGCGTGCAGCGCGTGCCGTGATCGCACCCGTCTGGCGATGACACCCGCCTCGCTCCTCGCCCGCCCGGCGAGGAGTTTTCTTTCATTTCTTCACGCGTCCACCATAGGTGGCAGGGCTCAACCAGGCGAGCGAGGTGTCCATCGCCCGGTAGGGCATGCGCGGCTACGGTTTCGCTCGGGCCTGCACTCAACGGCCCTGCCCCGTTTCGTCAATCCGACTGGACTGGTTGTGCTGGTAAAGGCAACGTGCAGTACCAGTGGAACGTCAGCACCTTTAGATTGCATGACGAGGTGCTGCCGTTGAGGCTGTAGCCCGACAGTCCCACCAGCCGGCCGTCAGCCGTTCCTTCAGGCGCATGGGACTCAAAAAACCCGCCACTGGTGCCATCGGCGCTTCCGGCGAGAAAGCTCTGACCATTGTCAGCCGTGAAACCCAGCGCGTTGATCAGCCCGGAAGAACGGCCTTCCGCACTGGTGATGGTCTGGCCAGTGGACAGAGTGACCTCGAAAGGCGTGGCGTCCGTATCGCCGTTGCGTCCCTGCACGCCCGTGGATGCGCCATCTATGAACACCTCCAGCGCATCGATCAGGTCGCCGGCCAGGACGCGAACCCGTGTAATGCGAGAGCCCGCGCCCGCCACCGCGCTAAACCCAGTGCTGTTCTGGTACTTGCCTCGCGGCCCGTCGAGGAACACCACTTCGGGCGGCCGAATGGGTGTCGGATTGTCGGGATTGGCCCAACTCCAGAGCTGGGTCTGGGCGATGTTCTGGTCGATCTGCCAAGCCAGTGCGTTCGTCATCGCCTCCGAATGCTGGTCGGCCGCGTACTGAGCGCGGCTCTTGGCTCCACCGCTGAATTCCTCCACGCCACGCCACCCGCTATAGGTGTCAATCGGCGTCCACCTATCAACGGTGATCGAACTGTTGTCCTGCAGCAGGATCATCGCCGCCCGCTGTGCAAGTAGGTCGGCACGCGCCCGGGCGACGGACGCTTGGTATGCCTCGATCTTTTCCTGCAATCGGGTCACCAGCGTCGCACGCGTTTCGGGGGTCGGCGGCTCACCGTAGATGTCTTCGTAGAACAGGATCTCTTCTCGAAGGGTGAGCAGCATGAGGGAGCCGAATGGCAGAAAGAAGCTCAGCGTGTTTTGCGACGATTTCAGGTCAATGAAATACGGCTCTTGGATCTTCAAGTTAGACAGCAGGGCGCCGAATGCGGTCTTACGCGTGGCGGACGTCGACTCCGCATAATCCCGCGTCACCGCGTAGAGACCTTCGAGCTTTTTGCTGAGGCTGGTAGCGATGATCTGCTGGTAAACCGTGCCTACCACCTGACTGATGTAATTCTGGAAGCTGGCCCAGGCTTGCTCCTGATTGGTCCGGGGATCGGGCCACAGGCCGTACAACATGGTCTTGAGCGCCACTCCCACGGTGGGAACCAGCATCAATGCCGAGCCGAGGGCCGTGCGGAAGAAGTTGTTGATGGTGGAGGCTGACACCAAGCCGTTGCTGTCCTCCACGGCCCAGTTCACCGTGGTCGGCTCGGGAAAGGACGCGGGCTGGTAGTCGTAGAGCTTGAAGCTGTCGATACTGCCGCCCACCCCGAATGCGTCCAGGTCGTCGATTTTCTGGTTGGGATAAAAATAGGCCGTCTTGCCGCCGTAATCGTCATCCTTGAACACCTGGATCCAAGCCCGTGAGCCGAGAACGAGCGAATCGGTTTCGTCGCCGCCTTTTTCGCCGGTAGAGAACGTGTAGTCATTCAGGTCCGGCACCTCAACCGGGCCGTCGAAACGCTTCGTTCCGCCTTTCTGATCCTCACCGTCGTAAAACTGTACCCAGCAACCGTCTGTAGACATTGGTTTCTCCCTATTTATGAAATCGCTTTCGCGAGTGATGACCATCCGACTTCATTAATGGACACGTCATTTTTTGGATCATATCCAAACGGTGCTGGGGCACTGGATATATCGTCGCGATATTCCTTGCGCTGCTGGCGCAAAATTTGAAGGACGTATGGTCCATGACTTTGTTTCGCTCCGCATTTGCGTGAAAACTGCATTCGCTGGGGATGCACTTGCAGTACCCCTTGAATTGCACAAGTGCCGCATGCCGCAGGCTCGCGCCACATACAACGCGCACATCTCTCAAGCACTGTGACCAGACTGTTGGTCAGGGCCAGCGTGTCCATATTGATGGATCTCGTGTCCACGGAGCGCGTGGTGCGCTATGAACACGAAGCTTCAGTTGATCGGCCGCGCATTGATGCCGAGCAACTCGCTATGGTCGTGATGAACATGCTCAGATGCCTCTATCGTCATGCTCCCCAATAAGATAGAGCGAAGGCGAAGCAGTTCATGCGCGTTGCAGCACCCTACTCAAAGGGCCTGGGCATAAACATCAGGCGCCTGCTGACACAACTACACAGCGTTTCGCGCGCAGATTGGCAGCTGCGTGCACTTCAGTGGGAAGCGGGAAAATTTCACCCGAGCCTAACAACCATAGCCGATTGGCAATGCAAAACGATTTATCCATTCAGCGCTGCTCAAATTTCTTTATGGTGGGGCGACCAGACATCAACCCACGGGATGGCGGTGTTGGCAAGTTAACGGTAGGGAGGTTGAGAAGTCGGCAGCTTCACTACAACTGCAATGCTGCACAGCGCCATTAGCCACTTGATGCTTGTAGCGCGACTCCAGTTGGCAAATGACCTGTTGAGTCTTGGCAACCAAGTCCTACGAATTTAATTGTCTCCGTCAATGCGGTCAGATGCGGTTTCCCCTTTGCGGTAGCACATCAGCCCAGGACGCATGACGCTTCGCGCATGCCTGCCGACCGATGTCGGTGACATGCCAGGCAACCTCCGGTCTTCGAGGTTGCGCGCAGCCCATCCGCTGCGTGACCGGACCAGTTCGCACAGCATCCCTCGTGCGAACGATCACCGGCTTGCCCGGTGGTGGATGCAGATCGCCTTATCAACCCACCGCGGGGTTACGCACCTCTCCCCGCAGCGTGGGGTCGGTGTGTCTCCGCTTTCTTCCCATGGAGATTCACCATGAACACCCCATCCAACACGAAGTCGTACTTCGACCTCCACACCTCGGGCATCGGCTATGTGCAGCGGGCCCGCGAAGTTCCCGTCAAGGGGGGCCGGCGTGCACAGCCCTTCTTGGCGTGCACGATCGCCGCGCTGGTCGGTCCTGCGAAGGATCCGAGCTACCGGTATTTCGATGTCAAGGTCTCGGGTGCCGAGGCCAAGAAGCTGGTCGAGCGCTACATCGGTGTCGACGATCCCCGGCAGCGTCCGCTGGTCCGTTTCCGGATCGGCGACCTGTGGGGCGATCCGTACATCCGTCCGAGCGGTGAACGCAAGGGCGAAGCCGCTGCGAGCATCAAAGGCCGGCTGCTGAAGGCCGAACCGATCGAGCGCACCGAACTGGCAACGGTCGATGCGCACGAACTGATCACCCGCGGCATCGGTTACCTCAACCGTCCGAAGGAAGTCACTCCGAAGGACCGCGATGCGTTCCTCTCGTGCTCCATTGCCGCGTTGGCGGGTCCCGTCGATGAACCGGAATACCGCTACATCGACGCGATCGTCGAAACCGTCGATGCCCAGCACCTGGTGCGGCGTTGCGTGCAGGCCATCGAGGCCGAGCGCAAGGTACTGATCGCCTTCCATCTGAACGACATGAAGATCGATCCGTACATCCGCACCCGGGGCGAGCATGCGGGCGAAGCAGCTGCGAGCCTGGAGTCCAAGCTGATCCACGTCGGCATGATCAAGATCGACGGCCAGAAGGTCTATCCCGAGGTCCCTTCGATCGCCGACGCGCCAGCGGCGCAGGACGACAGTGCCCGCGATGCCGCCGGCCCTGCCGACGACGACGCCGGCGTCCCGCCGTCCGAGTCCGCCGAGCGCGAGACCGAAGAACACGAGTCGGCCCTGGCCGCCTCGTGCTGAACCGACAGGGCCCCATCACCGGGGCCCTGTCTTTCCTCCCCAGCAGCCCATGCAGCTCCTTTCCCGGAGGTGCATGCGTTCGCACTTTCCTTCCTACGCATCCCGCGAGGCCATCCACCGGCCGGCGGGCTGCTGCATTGTTCAAGGAGAACGGACATGTCTCTTGCCACACGCTTTTCGCACCACTCCCCCGTGCTGCGCGCGGACCGTCCGCTGTCGGACGACCAGATCCGCACCGTTGCGCCCTCCATCTTCGCCGATGAACCCCACGGCAGCCGGTCCCACCGATACGCCTACATTCCGACCGCGACCGTGCTCTCCAAACTCCGTGCCGAAGGTTTCGAGCCTTTCATGGTATGCCAGACGCGCGTCCGCAACGAGGATCGGCGCGAGTTCACCAAGCACCTGATCCGCCTGCGCCATGCGAGCCAGATCAACGGCGCCGAGGCCCAAGAGATCATCCTCGTCAACAGCCACGACGGCACCAGCAGCTACCAGATGCTCGCCGGCATGTACCGATTCGTCTGCCACAACGGCCTGGTCTGCGGCGACACCGCCGCCGACATCCGCGTGCCCCACAAGGGCGACGTGTCGGGCCAGGTGATCGAAGGCGCCTTCAAGGTGCTCGACGGCTTCGACACCGTGCGGGAATCCCGCGATGCCATGCGTGACTTGACCCTCGACGAGGGCGAGGCGCAGGTGTTCGCACGTTCCGCACTGGCGCTCAAGTACGACGATCCGGACAAGCCTCTACCAGTCGCGGAGAGTCAGTTGCTCTCGCCGCGCCGCTTCGACGATCGGCGGCCAGACCTGTGGTCCGTGTTCAACCGGGTCCAGGAAAACCTGGTCAAAGGTGGTCTGTCCGCGCGAACGGCCAATGGCCGTCGCCAGCGCACGCGAGAGGTACGAGGAATCGATCAGAACCTGCGCCTGAACCGCGCGCTGTGGATGCTGGCCGATGGCCTGCGCCAACTCAAGGCCTAGCGCCGCACGGACCTCGCCCCTCGCGGGCGGGTCCGCTTCTTCCGCTTTGAACGGGCGCCATCCGGCTCCCATCACTTTTTCCGAGGAGACATCCCATGTGGCCACCAACCAACCGCCGTTGTCCACGACACCCCACATCGTTACCGGCCAGCTGACGCTGCGCACCATCCGTGGCCGCAACGGCCCGTTCAACGTCGGTCGGCTCGTCACGCCGATTGGCGAGTTCGCCGTGAAGGACGCGGAACTGGAGCAGTACCCCGAAGGCAAGTACGAAGGGAGCTTCGCCATCCGCTACATCTATCCCAAGGCGTATCCCACCGCCGGCGGCATGCGCTTCGAAATCCGGGCCAACCTCGACGGGATGACCCTCTCGGGCCTGGACCAGTTGAGCCGCGACGAAGTCCGCAGCTTTGCGCCGCAGGACGTCGATCCCCTGGACGAGGACCTGGGTGCACCGGCCACTGCCACACCGGCACCGGTCCCCGAGCCAAGTCCCGCGTCCAAGCCCGCACCCGTGCGGACATCGAAAGATCCGCTGATCGATACCACGCCGTTCGGCATGGACGCGCCATCCACTGCCGCGGCTGACACCACTACCGCCGGTAGTGCCGACAGTGAGGACGCTGCGTTGTTCGGTGTGCTGTGGCCCCTGGGCGAGTTCGTCAAGCTGGACTCGACCATCGACCGTCGCACGCTGCGCATGCAGATCGCACGCCTGGGCTCGCTGGGCTATGCGCTGGATTTCAGGTCACAGGAATGGAAACGCCAGCCGGAACCCCAGGCGGCGTAAGTCTCTGCACCGCATCCGCGCTGATTCATCCACCCGCTGGAGCGCCTTCCCGCGCGGAAGGGAGGCTCTGGCCTCTTTCTGGAGTTCTTCACCATGTCAACGATCGGCTGCAGTACTCAATCACATCCCATTGGTCACACGCCCGACGCGTTCGATGAACCCGCGTGGCGCACGGTCTGCGAGGCACTCGCCGCGCAAGCCAACAAGGGTTGCGGCCTGTCTCACGACTACTACGTCGAACGCTTCAGTTCGGCGATCGATGCGCAAGCCGGTCGATTGCCCGAAGACCAGCGCGCACAGGCTCTGAAAATCGCACGGGAATGGGACTACGCAACACCTGCCGAACGGCAGGAATCCCAGGACTGGAATGCGGATAACGGCTATTGCTCGCACGGCATCGAAGTGGGTTGCTGTCCCGCCGGTTGCGGTTCGTACTGAAGACTGGCCCTTCGCTCCATAGCCACACACGCGGCGTTTTCACCACCCGCCGGGGTTCTTCCCGGCGGGGGAGACCTCCGGCTCTTCTATCTCAGGAGGCCTCTCATGGGCTGGTATTTCTCTCCCCAATCGCGGTCTGAACTGATCGCGCAATTGATCGCACCGCAGGAGACCGAGCGCGCCAGCGTGAAGGTCATCGCCCACGCGCTGCGCGGCAATGTCCTCTGGTCCGTCGCCGAAGTGACCGCCAAGGCCGAAGGCGTGCATCGTGATCTCGCACCGGGCCAGTCCCTGCGCACCATCCGTTGCGATCTGCTGAAGCGCAGCGGCGACCAATGGGGCCACAAGCCCCTGTACGAGTCCATGCACCCGTACTACTACTCGTGCCCGCTCTCCTACCTCGACCTCGCGCCAGAGCAGTGCGCCGACTGGCGTGCAGGCGTTCGCGCCCACCACGCGCGGCGTCGCACGCCCACGATGGCCACGGCACCCGCCGCGGCGCTGACCGCTTGAGCGAAGGAGCCGACATGGACCCGATCCTGGCGGCGCTCTCGCCCGCCCTGGTGGCACTCGTTGAAGGGAGTTTGCCCAACGACGAAGTGTCGAGCGACGAGGAAATGCGGGAGACCTTGATCCGCAGCGGTCTCACCGAGGAACAGGCGCGACGGGCACTGACCTACCGCGACCAGTACCTCCACCACATCTACCTGGAGGGTTTCACGCCGATCACCTCGGCAGACCAGGCGCTTCACTTCAACCCGCACACCCGGCAGTTCACGCCGGACTGAGCGGCTTTTTTCCACCCCCTGGGGCAGTACTTGCCCCGGCGGGCGGTGCTGTTCCCGTTCATCCGAGGACACCACCATGCCCGCAAACCCTTCGTCCACCCCGCCCCTCTACCGCATCGACGAATGCGCCGACCTGATGGTCGATGCCTGCGTCTGCGGCGCACAGGGCGAACTCGTCTTCCTGTCCGTCTGGGCACGCGACACCGCCATCCAGGAGTTTCTGGCGCGCCTGACATTGCCAGGCGACGCACAGGGCCTGGACCAGTTCCACTTGGTCACCGGCGAAGGCGCTGCGCTTCCCGTGTTCGTCGGCAACGTCGAGCAATTGGAAAAGCGCACGACGCGCGCCTTCCGCCGCACCCTGTTCGGCTCCATGGTCCACCTGTGGCTGTTCGATCGCCGCTGCGTGCAGCCCGATAAAGCGAACGCCAGCGCGCTCGCCCTGATCCCCAAGGCCGACGCCGCGTCCACCGAACGGTTGTGGACGCTGGTGCAGCAGACCTGTCCGCTGCCCCTGCTCGACCACTGGCGCGACACCGTGCTGGAACTGCTGTCCACCCAGGCGATGCTGAGCCGCCTTCCGATGGCGCTCGGGCCGCTCGAAGGCCATCGGCTGGCCCTGGATGTGCCCGTGCTCGCCCGAGCATTGGGTGAGTTGATCCGCCGCGATGTTCTCCGCGCCTGCGCGCAAGACGCCCTCCCGGCGGAGCCGCTTCGGCGGCGCGCCTGACGCCCTCGATGGGCCTGCAACGCAGGCCCTTCCTCCTTTTTTCTCCCCGCAACAGGAGCATTCCATGGCACTCATGTTTCCGCGCCTCGCGCGCAATTTCATCAAGGCGGGCTACTTCCCGACCGACGAACCGACCCTGGAGCGGGTGCTGTCCGCCCTCGCACCCGCCAGCGGTCCGATGTGCATCCTCGATCCCTGCGCCGGCGAAGGCGTGGCGATCGCCGAGGCGGCCCACGCCCTCGGGCGCGAGCAGGTCACCGCGTATGCCGTCGAATACGACGGCGAGCGCGCGGCCCACGCGCGTTCACTGGTGGACCACTGCCTGCACGGCGACCTCATGGACACGATGATCTCCCGCCAGGCCTTCGGCCTGCTCTGGCTCAATCCGCCCTACGGCGACCTGTCCCGGGACGCCAACGGCAACATCGGCTACCAGGGCCAAGGCCGTGCGCGGCTGGAAAAGCTTTTCTACCAGCGCTGCCTGCCGCTGCTGCCTTACGGCGGCGTGCTAGTCTTCATCGTGCCCAGCTACGTGCTCGATGCCGAACTGGTCGGATGGCTCACGCGCCACTTCGATGGCCTGCGGGTCTACCGAGCGGTGGAGACGCAGTTCCGCCAGGTGGTGGTCTTCGGTCGCCGGGTCCGCCAGCGCGACCAGGCGTCGGACGAAGCGAAAGCCGCGCGCGGCCTGCTGCTGCAGGTCGGGCATGGCGACGTGGAAGCCGACGCATTGCCGACCGAATGGCCGTTCCTGCCGTACACCGTGCCTGCCAGCCCGGCGCCGCCGGAGCATTTCTACCGCGTGACGATGGAGCCGGCGCAGTTCGCCGAGGAAGTCGGCCGGCTGCAAGGGCTGTGGCCTTCGGTACAGACGCACCTGGGCGCCGCCCAGCAGGCCTTGCGCCCACCGGCGCGGGCCTTGTCCTCCTGGCATCTCGCCTTGGCGCTCGCAGCCGGTGCGGTCTCTGGCGTGGTCACCTCCAAGACCGGCCGCGTATTGGCCGTCAAGGGCGACACGCACAAGGAGAAAACGCTCGCCAGGCAGTACACCGAGCGGGACGACGGCTCCGTCGCAGAGACCCGCATCCTCACCGACAAGTTCGTGCCGGTCATCCGCGCGTGGGACTTGACGCCGTCCTCCCCGACCCGGGGCGAGGTGTTGACCATTCGCTGACGTTCGATCCCATCGGCGGCCTCGCCGCCTCTTTCCAACCCAAGGAGTCATTCCATGCTGCAAGGTCTCTTCGCACGCCAGCGGCGTGCATCCGTGCCGTCCCCGCTGTTCTCCGTGTGCCAGCTCCAGTTGAGCGAGCAGGTGCATTGGCTGGACAGCAAGGGCCTCCTCGATCCCCTGCCCTATGTGCAGCGCCACATGCGCGGCGACTGGGGCGAGGTCGATGAAGCCCGGCGCCGCGCCAATGAAGGCGCGCTGCAGGCAGGCGGCGTCCTGCAATCGCAGTACCGCATCACGCCCCGGCTGGCGTTGCTCGTCCTCACCGACGAGGCGCGCCACCGCACCGTCGTGCGGCTGCCGGAGGAACCGGATCCCCGCTGAGCGGTTCCGCTTTTTTTTCATTCACCCCCTGGGGCACGTCGCGGCCCCGGGGCCGGGCGTGCTCCGCTTTTGAAAGGAGCCTTCCATGTCGTCTTCTTCTCATCGCATCCCGCAGCGCCACAACCCGCTGTTTCCCATCGGCGCGCTGGTCTACAGCGAAGGGGTCTACCGGCTGGTCCGCGAGGGCCGGCTGGACCCCCTGCCCTGTGTCCAACGCCACATGCGCGGTGACTGGGGCGATGTCTCCAACGAGGCCTGGCATGCGAACAACGCCGCGCTACCCGCAGGCGGACGCCTGGGCTCGTTCTATGTCGTCACCCGCGAATTAAATCTCCACGTTTTCACGCTGGCGGACCGCAGCGCGACCCACGTCGTGCTGCCGTCCGAGAACTGATCTCGCTTTCCTGACGGCTCGCCGTCGCTCTTCCCATCCCCGGGGCATGCCACCTGCCCCTCGGGGCGGGTGCATGCCCTTTTTTCTTTGGAGCATCACCATGTCCCTCGATCTCGATTCCAACGATGCGGCGCCCGTGCAGGGCGAACTGCTGGACGACGCATCGTCCCCGCTCACCATCGCCCTCACCGACTTCGTCTCGGAGTTCGGCGACGAATTGCTGCAGGCCCTCAACGGTGCGAACCCGCCGGTCTATACCGGCCAGGTTCGCATGCACCGGCAATCGGTACTCTCCGGCCTCAAGCGCCGGCTCTTCCCCGCGCAGGCCGACGTGGTGCACGCGGTTACCGAGCTGCTCGTCGACCGCGGCGAACGCGCTGCGTTCGTCAACGGAGAGATGGGCTGCGGCAAGACCACCGTCGGCATCGCCACCGCCGCCGTGCTGCACGCCGAAGGCTACCGCCGCACGCTGGTGCTCTCCCCGCCCCACCTCGTCTACAAGTGGCGCCGCGAAATCCAGCAAACCGTCGCTGGCGCCAAGGTCTGGGTGCTCAACGGCCCGGACACACTGGTCAAGTTGCTCAAACTGCGCGAGCAGCTGCAGGTCCCCGCGCACGCGCAGGAGTTCTTCGTGCTCGGGCGCGTGCGCATGCGGATGGGCTTTCACTGGAAGCCCGCCTTCGCAGTGCGGCGCACCCGCCACGGCGACGTCGGCACCTGCCCGCATTGCGGCACCGTCATCACCGACGAGGACGGCGAGCCCATCGGCACCGCTGAACTCGATGCGGAGGAAACCCGCCGCACCTGCGGTGGCTGCCGTTTGCCGCTGTGGACGCTGATGCGCCCGCGCAGCCTGTCGGCCACCGATCAGTCCAGCGCGGTGCTCAAGGCGCTGCAGCGCATTCCCACCATCGGACAGGTCACCGCGCAGCGGCTGATGCGCACGTTCGGCGACGGCTTTCTCGCCTCCATGCTCGGCGACAACATCCACGAGTTCATCAACCTGATGGATGACCGCGGCGAGCTGGTCTTCTCGGACCGCCAGGCGCACCGCATGGAGCGCGCGATGGCGAACATGGAGTTCGGCTTCGGCGAGGGCGGCTACCAGCCGTCCGAATTCATCAAACGCTACCTGCCGCAAGGCACGTTCGACCTGCTCATCGCCGACGAGGCGCACGAGTACAAGAACGGCGGCTCGGCCCAGGGACAGGCGATGGGCGTGCTGGCGGCGAAGGCGCGAAAGACGCTGAACTTGACCGGCACGTTGATGGGCGGCTATGGCGACGACCTGTTCTATCTGCTGTTCCGGGCCCTTCCCGGGCGGATGATCGAAGACGGCTACCGGCCCTCGAAAAGCGGCTCGATGACCTCGGCTGCTATGGCATTCATGCGCGACCACGGTGTGCTCAAGGACATCTATTCCGAGAGCACGGGCACTTCGCACAAGACGGCCAAGGGTTCCAAGATGTCGTGCGCACCGTCAAGGCACCGGGATTCGGACCGAAGGGTGTGCTGCGCTGCGTGCTGCCGTTCACCGTGTTCCTCAAGTTGAAGGACATCGGCGGCGACGTGCTGCCGCCCTACGACGAAGAGTTCCGCGAAGTGGCGATGGAGCCGGCGCAGGCATCGGCCTACCAGAACCTGGCAGGCCGGCTCACTGCGGAATTGCGGCAGGCACTGGCACGCCGCGACACGACGCTGCTGGGTGTGGTCCTCAACGTGCTGCTGGCCTGGCCGGACACGTGTTTCCGGTCGGAGACGGTGGTGCATCCCCGCACGCGCGACACCTTGGCGTTCGTGCCGCCCCAGTTCCACGAACTGGACGCCATGCCCAAGGAGCGGGAACTGGTCGAGATCTGCCGGCAGGAGAAGGCACTGGGCCGCAAGACGCTGGTCTACACGGTGTACACCGGCACGCGCGACACGACGGCGCGGCTCAAGCGGCTGCTGGAGATGGAAGGCCTCAAGGTGGCGGTGCTGCGCGCAAGCGTAGAAGCCTCCCGCCGCGAGGACTGGATCGCCGAGCAGCTGGACCGCGGCATCGACGTGCTCATCACCAATCCGGAGCTTGTGAAGACCGGATTGGATTTGCTGGAGTTCCCGACGATCGTCTTCCTGCAGTCGGGCTACAACGTGTATTCGCTGCAACAGGCCGCACGCCGCTCCTGGCGCATAGGCCAGACGCAGTCGGTGCGCGTGATCTACCTGGGCTACGGCGCCACCTCGCAGATGACCTGCCTGGAGTTGATGGCCAAGAAGATCATGGTGGCGCAGAGCACGTCGGGCGACATCCCGGAATCGGGGCTCGACGTGCTGAACCAGGATGGCGATTCGGTGGAAGTGGCACTGGCAAGGCAGCTGGTGCATTGATCCTGTGATGACCCTTGGCGGCTCCTTCGGGAGCCGCTTTTTTGCCGATTGCACTTGCGCTGCCTGCTTACCAGGCGTTACCGCAGCGGCGAGCTCGTCTCCGACACTTTTGAACCCGAGACCCACTGTGGAGAACCGATGACCTCTTCAAGCACCCATCCAAGCCAGCGCGATCGGAATGCAACACCCAGCGTCCGCGAACCCAGTACACCGGGACAACCGATGCCGGAAAACGAGATACCGTTCCAGGCGGAGGTGGTGACGGACAAGGGGCGCGTCATCGGCGCGGCATTCAAGGGGCAGATCTCCACGGCAACGTTCAACGGACAGGTCAAGACCGGCGGCGCCGAGGTCACCGTCCAACAGGGGCGTGCGTTCGGCACGGCCTCCACCAACGGCACATCCATGGATGGCCGCGTGGGTTTCAAGACCGCGATGGAGAACTTCGAGTTCAGCGCATCGTTCGCCCCCGGTGGCCAACTCAATGGCTCCGGCAAGGTCTCATTCGGCGACATTTCCTTTTCTCTCTCGAACGACTCGATCGGCACCGAGTTCAAATTCGACAGCGGCGTCACCGCGTCCCTCAGCAGGAACACGGATGGTGCATGGAATGCGAATTGGAACTCTCCAACGGTCGGGGGCTTTCAGACGTCGTTGAGTTTCGGAACCAGCGACGGCGGCTGGTCCATTAACGCCAACTTCACACTCAAGGCCAACTGACGCCTTAGCATCTGGCGCGGGTGCACGGCGGCGCCCGCGATCTTTGGGAACCCAGGGTGGGTGCAGATGTTCCAGTCTTCCTTCGTCGTTCGTGCGTCACTCTTCGCCCTGGCCTTGGCACTCCCTGGTTGCGCTTCGACGCAACGGGGGATGGAGCGTTTCGATAGCTGGCTCGGCGGCAGCCAAAGCCGCGATGGTCGGTACACCGCGACCTGCTATTCGGCAGGCGACAACTACAGCAGTGCGCTGTCCTGCGACACCACGCTCCGAAAGCACTGCCCGAACGGCTTCGACATCCTGAGCACGGGTGCGTCGCCCAATCCCAATGCCCAGAGCTTCGCGGAGAAGTACCGGATCACGGCATTGGCGCAGTGCAAGTGACGTCAGAGTTTTCCTAATGCGCATTGCCTTCTGAATTGGCATCCTAGGCCCATCCCGCCCAGGAAGGCTTGCTGATGGCCGAGCGCCGCCAGACCCGCTACACCACAAGCGAATACGCTGCCCTGCTGGGTGCGATCGACGACAACGGCCGCTTCGATCCCGCCGCCTTCGAGGCCCAACGGCTGATCCATGCCAACGAGACCATCGACGGCATCGACGCCGACGCGCTGGTCCGAGATCTCAAGGGCTCCCCGGCCTTCACCGGTCCGGACGGCAAAACCCAGGTGCAGCCCCTGGTCGAGGCGATCAACAGCCGGTTGGATGCGGCCAGTCGGGAGAAGCTGGCCGGCGCGCTCACTGCTGGCGGCATCACGGATCCCGGCATCGCCGACCGTGCCCGCGCCGTGTACGACCAAGCGCACGAGAGGGTGCGGCAGGCCGCCGATCGCGTGGACCAATCGATCAGCGACACGCTGGCCGATGCCAAGCGGCTGAGCGACGGCCTGGGCAACGACCCAGGCGCCACGCCGGCCGAACGCGCGGTCGGCCAGGCCGCCGGATTCGCGCTGGGCAAGACCCAGGAGGCCTACGGCGAGAAAAAGGGCCAGTACGGCGCTGCATTCGACATGGTGGCCGGCGCCGGCGCCGCTGCGCAATTCGGCTACCGCTACCAGCACGATGCCAACTACCGGGACGTCGTCAATGGTGCGGTCGGCCTGTATGCGGCGCAGGCCGCGCAGGATCCGAGCAAACCGCTGCACGACCTGGGATCGGCGGCCAAGGCCGCCTACACCGGCTTTGCACAGCGCATGGAGGCGGCGCAGGAGGCCGGAAAGGGCCACGAAGCCGGCGGCCAGATGCGCGGCGCCGTCGGCTTCGAAGTGGCGATGTCCGCGCTGCCCGTGGGCGGCGCGACGCGGCTGGCCAAGCTGACGCGTGGACTGGAGCGCGGAGGGCCGGAAGCCGCGGCAGAGATCGCCGAGACGCTGGGCCAGGCGCGTGCCCTGCGCGGCAGCGCCGCCGGCGAGGAAGTCGCCGAGAACCTGTACCGCGGCATGGCCGGGATCAAGCGCAGCCAGGGCGAGTTGCACGAACTGATCGACACCGTGCGCAAAGCCGGGCACATGGACGAGCTGCTCGGAAGCGGCGCATTGCATCCGAACGAATTGAACTACCTGATCCGCAAGCAGCCGGAAGTGTTCTCCGGCAAGGTGCCGTTCGAGCAATCACTGGAGGCATGGATTGGTGACAGGCCATTGCAGGCCCTGGGCCGCCGTGACATTGGAGACATCGGCGAGGCGCTGCTCGCGCATCGGCTGGTCAAGGAAGGCTATACCGACCTCATGCCCATCCAGAACATCTCGGGGCATGGCAACGACATGGTGGGTCTGGCCCCGAATGGAGAGATCGAGTATTTCGAGGTGAAAGCCTCCGTTCACAACCGAGCACGCTCCGCATCCGGTGATCCGGAAGACATCATTCCCGGTCGCCTGGCGAAAGCCGTCGGCAGTGAAAAATACTGGGAGACCCACAACATCTGGGAGCAGGAAACCGTGGCACGCGCACGCGAGCTGATGATCGATGTGCAAGCCAGCGGCATCACCGCGAAGTGGGTCCGGGTGAACCTTGGTCGAGACCTGCAAACCGGAAAGCTGAGCAGCGACATGGTCATCGAGGACTGGGTGCCGCCCCAGCAGCACGGCAGCCTGGCTCCCACCGGGGCGCGTACGCCCGGCATCACGGGCGACCCGGACATCGATGAAATGTTCTACGCGCTCAAGAGTGGCAGTGATCAGCAACTCTATGCGGCGATGGAACGGGTGGCCGCCTCTCCCGGGGCCCAGACCCTGATGAAGGAGGCGGAAGCGCGGCTCGATGCGCAGACGATGGCGATGGCCCAGGACCAGGCCAACATGGCCGAGAATATTGGACTCCAGACGGCCGTTGCCGACGTCCAGACCAGCCGCGGCCCGGTCATGATGCATCGCCTCACGCCTCCCACCATGATGCAGGGTCCAGGTGGTGGTGGCAGTGGTGGAGACGGCGGCGGCGGGGGAGGAGGTGCTGGCGGTGGTGGTGGAGGCGGCGGCGGTGGTTAAGGCGGGTTTTGAAACCCTCTCCTGGCGAATCGGAAGTGCATAGATGCAAGACCCGTTCATGGAAAACGCCTTCAAGACACTGGAGGGTGGATTTGCAAAGTCCATCGCCAGCGGAGGCATGGAGATAGAAGAAGCCGAGTTGGCGCGCCAGCTTTCGCTACCAGGCAGGATCAGTCGCGGGCAGTGTGTCGCGTTGCGAATGATTGGCTATTTCCATGCAGTGCGTGCCGGCACGTACCTGGGAAGGGGCGATCATGAAGAGGTGCGAACGTCCTTGGCCAACGCCATCGCGTTCAAGGCACTCGCGTTCCTGCTTCAGGCGGCGGTGCCACATCCCAAACAGCCTGGAATCCTCCCGCTGCCCTTCGAGTCGGGGCTGGATGCCGCGGGCCCATGCGTTGCGGGCTGGTGGCCATGGGCCACCCAGTGCGCGCATTGGCTTGCCCATGTCGCGGAGACGAACCAGCGGCTCAAGCCGCCCGAAGTGCGATCGACCGGCTGGGGCAAAGGGACCAGCGATGCATTTCTGATCGGCCTCTTCGCCGACGCGCTCGATGTCTCGACAACCTATGCGCCGGTCCACCCCTTGCATCCGGCCTATGCGGGCTTGCTTTCGCAGTGGCGCACCCGCGACGAAGACACCTTTCGCCAGGCGATGCAGGCCGCGGCGGGCTACCACGAGTCGCAATCCAGAATCTCGACGGAGAGAAGCCTGTTCGACTTCGATGACCCGCCGGATTGGATCTTTCCCATGGAGCTGTTGGCGGTGCAATCCCTGCGCCGGCGCGAAGGCCTGCCCGAGTTCCAGGCCGGCAACGCGATGGTCGACATCGCCTGGGCTGCCGCTCAGGGTCTTCGCCTCTCCGATTGTGCCCCGCTGGTGTCGCAAACCGCGACCCGGCTGCAATCGGACTACCCCCAGTTGCAAGACCTCATCTCCTGAGCCAGGCAGCGCCATGCAAGAAGACAGAGCCGATCTGAACACCGCCGCACAAGCACTGGCCAGCCTGGCGGTGGCGATGAAGCAGAGCGAGACGCGACTCGCCGATACCACGGAGCAGCACCTGCAGGCACTGCAGCGCACAGTGGCATCGACCGCCCACCAGATCCATGCCGCGCAGTCCGACGCGCTGGATCGGCTGCGCTCCCAGGTGCGTTCCGCATTGGACGAGGGGTGGACGGTCGCCACCAAGAAGTATTTGGACGACGTACAGCTGGCGGCCCGCCAGATCACCGCCGCCTCCGAGAGCGCGGCGGCGCTGCAGCGCCAGGCCGGCGCACGCCAACTGCGCCATGCCTGGATCGTGCTCGGCGTCGCCATCGTCGCTGCAGTGGGGCCGCTCTTGAGCGCCAGCCTGGTGCTGCGCTACTACGAGGGCCGCGTGGCCCAGGCAAAGGACCAGGGCGACCTGGTGGAAGCCTTCAACCGTGCCGACATCGTGCGCTGCGGCAACGACCTGTGTGCCCGCGTGGACACCAAATCCGCACGCACGGGCGACCGCCAGGGCTACGTGAAGGTCAAACCGAGATAGCAGCAGTACAGGCCGATCCGCGCCATCCAGGGGGTTCTTTTCACGCTGCCTGCCGCCGACCAGGGACCGCGTGCCCCGGCGCGCTGGACGACGGCGCCTGAGAGCGGACTGTTGTCAACCGAGTCCACGCATGAAACACGTACCGTGGTCGTGCCTGAACTGCAGGCGGACATTCCCCAGCTGGGGAAAAGGAACAGTGTGATGGAGATGAAAGCAAAGACGCTGGCATTGGTCGTCGTCGCAGGGGTGGCCCTGTCCTTCCAGGCCCATGCGCAATCGTGCTGCCCCTCGGGTGGGCATGGCGTGCCGGCGGCCACCGGGCTGGGTGAAAGCGCTCCCCGCGCGGCCAATCTCGCCACCGATTCGGCGTGGCGGATCTACGAGTTCCAACGCGACGGCGTGACCTATCTGCAGATCAACGACGCCACCGGCGTGGTCCGGGCCGCGGTCGGGCGCATCAACGAGACCTTGTGGGTGCTTCCCATGGGCAAGGACGTGGCCCGCGTGTCGCTGTCGGCCACGCCTGCCGCCCCGGGGCGCGTGGTCTACCAGACCGGGGATTTCGTGGTCTGGTTGCGATCGGATGCGAAGGGCGATGCCTGGGTGGTCACTTCGCGAGATTGATCCCGACGCCGACGCGCTCGGACACGAGAAAGCTCAAGGCCAACGCATGGCGGCGCCGGCAGGTGCCGCCATGCGTCTTGAGGCGGACCGACAGCTCCCGATCGGACTCGGGATGATCGCGGCGGACGGCGTTGAGCACGGACGCATCCGCGGTGATGCGCACGACGATCCCCTGCATGCCCCGCACCCGCCATACCCGCGCCTGGATCAGGTGGGTTCGCGCAACGGGCAACGTTTCCACGGCGTTGAGCACGCAGCGATAGGCCACCAGCTGCAGTCCCAGCGAAAGCTGTCGGGGATCGCCGCGCATCCGCCAGCGAAACTCCGTGTTGCACAGGTTCGCGAAGCTCACCGAGCGCAACGTCTGGTACAGGCCATGCGTCTCGATGCCCAGCGGATAAAGCGCCGTCACGTACTCATCGAGCAGTTGCGCCTGGATCACCCCGGTGCGCGTCATCTGCATGGCCGCTGCGTGGTGCCCCTGGGAGCGCAGGTATTCCACTACGTCCCTGCGCATCCGATTGATCTGCACGGTGAGATCGGTGTAGTCGACCACCCGTTTGCGTAACGTGCGCTCGGCAGACAGGTAGCCGGCCTGCGCGAATTCCAGTGCCTGCTCCCGCACCCGTGCGAAGTCGCGCACTTGCCGGTAGGCCGCAGAGATGCGCGAGCCGAACGCAAACAGGCCGGTGGCGGTGACCGCCAGCAGGATCTGCACGGCGAAAGCCTGTGCGTCGAATACGCCGGCTTCGACGGTCTTGGGCAGCGACAGGGCCACCGCGACGTTGGCCAGTACCACGCCCAGTGCCGCACCGCGCCATCCATGGCGCAGGGTGAGCGCGATGGCGGGCACGACCAGCAACACCCTGAGGAGTTGCCGCAGCACGGTGTCGCCGATGAGGGTGATAGCGACGAACAGAAGCGCCACCACCGTGACGGACGCCAGGCCTTCGTGCAGCAGATGGGACGGCCGGCGCAAGGCTTCGTCGCGCCGCAGCCAAAGGAGCGCCGGCAGGACGAACATCAATGTGCCCAGGTAGTCGCCCAGCCAATACCGGATCAGCGTGTCGATCGGCGCCGGCCCCGATGGGCCACCCAGCGCGGCATTGAGCGCCATGTTGCACAGCGTGCTCCACAGCGCGGTCACCAGCGCAAGCGGCAACAGCCAGTGGTCCTTGCGCGTCAAATCGGGAATATGAAAGCGTGCCGTGACGGGAAGCAGCGAGATCGCGGGCATCAAGAGGAACGGACTCAGGTAGGCCCAGGTGGTGCTGGCACCCCAGTCCTCGACCCTCGGCACGCGCAACACCAGCAGCGCCGCAGCGTCACCCGCCAGCAACCATGGCCATCGCCGCGCAGGCAGGAACAGCAGGCTGGCAACGCGCAATCCCGCCGGCAGGTACCACTGGTCCACGGAGCATCGCCAAGCCAGCAAGAACGCGGCACAGTAGCCCACGCTCAGCAAAGCTCCCTTGGCGATGTTCTTTGCAGCGGCCATTCGACCATCCGTGGCAGGTTAGGGCGACTGTACAAGCGCCCCACTGTCTCAGCGTAGACAACTAGCTGCTCTATCGCGTAACCGAACTCACTTTTGATTCGGTCAAAATTTTCTGCGACGTCGATCAATCAGCATCGCTGCCCGGAACGGTCCAAACCCAGTCCGGGCACCCTGGATACTCCCAGCGATCCTGCGGATGTGCGCCCAGGCGCTTGAAGAGCTTTTCGTAGGCGGGCGAGTACTTGCGCTCGCTGAACACAATCCGCTCGGTGCCGAACTCCTGGCGCAGTGCGTTGGCGAAACCGCGTGCGAGCGGTTCGCCGAAGCCCCTGCCTTCCAGGTGTTTTTCAACGGCAAAGTGCCCCACCCGCGCTTCTTTACCGCCGGGGAGAAGGCTCCACTCGTGGACATATGCGATCGGCTGCCGGCCGTTGATCCGGACGTACAAATCGGGGCTGTAAACATCTGAGCTCCGCAGCGTCCCCACCGCCACATTCTGCTGGTAGAGGCAAGCGTACTGAAGGAGCCGATGCTCCAGCGCATGCCGGATCGCATCGTCGTCCAGAACCTCCGGTTCGTGCGCTCGCTTGCCCCAAGGCCATTTCCATCGCATCTCTCTCCCCCTTTTCATTTCTTATTTCAGACCGCAAACCACACCCACCATCAAAACGGTGGGCGCCGCATTCCCATTGCAGCATGACGGTGCCCGCGCATTCTCGCATCGTGCCCCCATCACGTTTGCAGGAGCCGATCCATGCTGCAATTCCTTTGCGACACCGCACACCGGTGGAGGCTCGTCACCCGAGCGGGTCCACTGGCGCTGTTGTGCGCGGCCGGTTGCTCAACCACCTCACCGCCGCGCGCGACTACAGACGCGGCAGCAACGGCTCCCATCGTCTTTGCACCGCAGGTAACGCGGATTCCCGTGGTTCGCCAGGGCCGCTACACCCTCGTGGAACTGGTGCCCGAGGCCGCACAGCGCGACCTGCTGCTGCAGGTCATCGACATCACGCTCCCGCCGTCGACCCAGACCACGGTCGGCGACGGTTTGCAGTACCTGCTGCGGCACTCGGGATACCGGCTGTGCGCAGACGATGCGGAGGGATCGGTGCTGTATGCCCAGCCGCTGCCGGCCGCGCACATGCACCTGGGTCCGCTCACGCTGCGCGATGCCCTGCTGACCATGGCTGGCAGCGCCTGGAGCCTCTCCGTCGATGACGTGTCCCGGCAGGTGTGTTTCCACCGAGCCGCCGAAGCGTCCGCAGAGGGCACTGGCAGCACCTGCACGGTGCCGCCTCTGGCGGACCTCGCCATCGAACACCGCATGGAGCATCCATGATTTCCCATCCGCCGAGCGGGCGCGCCCGCATGCGCTGGCCCTGGGTGGCAGTCGGTGCCGCTGTGCTCCTTTTGGGCGTCGCCACGGTGACCAACACCGTGCGGCTGTCTCGTCTGGCACAGGAGACGCGCAACGCCCATCGGGATGGGGAGATGAAGAGCCTTGCAAGCAGCGTGGCGCAACTGCGCGGGGCCCTCGACGAAGCCCGGCGCCAGCCCGCACCAGTCACCGAATCGGCGTTCTCGGCAGAGAAGCAGGCCATCGGAGAACGCATTGCCCGCATCGAGCAGGCCCAGGGGAGCCTGGCCCGCGCGGACGAGGTGACCGCACTGACGGCACGCATCGACGCCGTGCAGAAACAACTGGCCGAGCGTCAGGCCGCCACCCGACCCGCACGCGCGTCCGCAAACGGCGCAGCACGCGATGCCACGCCGGCCCCGCCGCCCTTCGCGGTACTCGGCACGGAACTGCGGGCCGGGGTTCCCTTCCTCGCCATTGCCCCGCCAGGGGCTTCCTCGCCCGCGCAGGTCCGGCTGCTGCGGGTGGGCGACCAGGAAGGCGACTGGCGGCTGGACGGCATCGAGCCAGGCGCTGCGCTGTTCACGGTTCGCGATCAGGTGCGTCGCGTGCCGGTGCACGCACGGTAGCCGCGGCATGGACGATCCTCGCCCCGCCCTCCTGATCGCGGGCCTGGCCTTGGCCCTGGCAGCGAACGTCCAGGCGCTGGCCCAGGCACCGGGCAGCGCCGAGTCCCGCATCCGCCAGAGCGAGTCCCGCCCGCTGGACCAGGCGCGCGACGACGAACGCCAGGCGCGCGAGTGGAACCTGCGCGCCGAAGAGTGGTCGCGCTACCGGGCGCTGATGCAGGGGCCGCTGGGCACCTACTCGCCGGGCCTCGATCCGCTCACCGCGCTGGGCATCGAGGCCCGATCCGACGAGGAACGCCGCCGCTATGCCGAGCTGCAGGTACAGGCCGAGGCCCGCCGCGTAGAGAAGACCCTGAGCTACCAGCGCGCCTACGACGCGGCCTGGCAACGCCTGCATCCCGGGCAGGAGCGCGTGAACCTGCAAGGCGTGCAGGGTGTGCAGGCGGACACCAGCAAGTCCGGCATGCCTGGCGCCGCGGAGCCCGGGCGAATCGCGGTCTTCGTCAAGGACGGTTGCGCGCCCTGCAACCAGCGGGCGCTGCAACTGCAGGCGGCCGGTACGGCCTTCGATGTCTATGTGGTCGGCAGCCGCAGTGACGACGACCGCATCCGCCGCTGGGCCAGCCAGGCAGGCATCGATCCGGCACGGGTGCGCGCACGCACCATCACGCTCAACCACGACGGCGGCCGCTGGCTGTCGCTCGGCCTGCCGGGCGACCTGCCGGCGGTGGTGCGTGAGGTTGGCGGCCAATGGCAGCGGCAATGACGGGCCGACGCCCCCCTTGGTGGCTGGCTCTGGCATTCGCGCTGGGTGCGTGCGGCAACACCCAAGCGCGGTCGCAGCAACTGCCGCCGCCGGCCTATCAGCTCGCCGCGGCCCAGGCAGGCGTGCCCTCGCCCGTGCTGTATGCGGTGGCCTTGCAAGAAAGCGGAACGCGGCTGCGAGGCCGGCAGGTGCCATGGCCGTGGACGCTCAATGTGGCCGGAGCCTCGCAGCGCTATGCCACGCGCGCCGACGCGTGCCTTGGTCTGCGCCAGGCGTTGCGTCGAACGCCGGCACAGCGGATCGACGTCGGGCTGGGCCAGGTCAATCTCGGCTATCACGGCCAGCGGGTCGCGCAACCGTGTGCCCTGCTCGATCCCTACCGCAATCTCGCGATCGCGGCCGAGATCCTGCGCGAGCAGCACACGCCCGGCGAAGACTGGCTGCTGGCGATCGGCCGCTACCACCGACCGGCCGGCGGTGCGCCCGCCATGCGCTACCGCGGCAGCGTGCACCGCCATCTGGTCCGGGTGCTGGGCAGCCCCCAAGCGCTCGCCGCATTGAACGGCCATTGAGGTCCCTCGCCATGAACATCCACCGATTCCACGCTGCCGGCGGCCTGCTCGCGCTGGCCACACTCAGCACGCTGCCCTGCGCGATCCGGGCCGCGACGGCGCCGGCAAGCCTGCCCACACCCCGCCCTGCGCTGATCGTGGTCGAGGACCGCGGCGGGGCTCCCGCGCAACCCTACTACGATGACCTGGGCCTGCCGGCACGCTCTTCGGCGACAGCGGATGCGCCACAGCGTCTGCCATTGCCCGGCGCAACCACCGGTCCTCGCGGGGAAGCCGCCATGCTGCCGGTGCGCTCGGGTTGGCTTACGCCAGGAGTGGTCGAGCGCCGCCCGCTTCTGGCATCGGGACTGACGCCGTTCTTCGTTATCGGCGACGATCCGCGCTCGCGCGAATGGCTTCAGCAGCGGCTCGACCGTCTGCGGGAACTGCATGCCAGCGGGTTGGTCGTGAATGTGGCATCGCCGCAAGCGCTGGACGCGCTGCGAGGGCTGGCACCGGGCGTGACGCTCTCGCCTGCGTCCGGGGACGACCTGGCCCAGCGACTGGGGCTGCGCCACTACCCCGTGCTCGTCACGGCAACCGGCATCGAGCAGTGACATGGCCCAGGCGCACGCGGTGGAGGTGCTGCTGCGCCCCGCGGTGGAGCTATACACCGTGGCGGTCTGCGCCGGCGCCACGCTGGTGTGCGTGGTGGCCCCGTGGTCGCTGGCGCTGAACCCCCTCCTCGGTCTTGCCAGTGCCCTCGCCTTCCTGGTGTTCGGTGCCCTGCGGCTTCGTCAGGCATGGGCGATCCTGCGCTACCGTCGCAACATCCGCCGCCTGCCCCGGTATGTGATGGCCAGCAAACAGGTGCCTGTCAGCCAGCAGCGTCTGTTCCTCGGTCGAGGCTTCCGCTGGGACCAGCGCCACACCCACCGCCTGATGCAGACCTACCGCCCGGAGTTCCGGCGTTACGTGGAACCCACGCGGATTTACCAGCTCGCGCGGCGCTGCGAGGCGCGGCTGGAGTTCGCACCGCCGCCATGGCCACACCTGGCACGGTTCACGGGCTGGGACCATCCGCTCAATCCGGCCCGGCCGCTGCCGCCGGTGGGCGGCATGCCCCGCCTGCACGGCATCGAGCCGCAGGAGGTCGACGTGACCTTACCGCTGGGCGAGCGGGTCGGCCACACCCTGGTGCTCGGCACCACGCGCGTCGGCAAGACGCGGCTGGCCGAGCTGTTCATCACCCAGGACATCCGCAGGCGCAGCAGCACCGGGGAGCACGAGGTGGTGATCGTGTTCGACCCCAAGGGCGACGCCGATCTGCTCAAGCGCATGTACGTTGAGGCGCGCCGCGCCGGGCGCGAAGGCGAGTTCTACGTGTTCCATTTGGGGTGGCCGGACATCTCGGCACGCTACAACGCCATCGGCCGATTCGGCCGTATCTCCGAGGTGGCGACCCGCATCGCGGGACAGCTCTCGGGCGAAGGCAACAGTGCCGCTTTCAGAGAATTTGCATGGCGGTTCGTGAACATCATTGCCCGCGCGCTCGTCGAACTGGGGCAGCGCCCGGACTACCTGCTGATCCAGCGGCATGTCGTGAACATCGATGCGCTGTTCATCGAGTATGCCCAGCACTACTTCGCCCGGAACGAGCCGAAGGCCTGGGAAATCATCGTCCAGCTCGAAGCGAAGTTGAACGAGAAGAACATCCCGCGCAACATGATCGGTCGGGAAAAACGTGTCGTGGCGCTGGAGCAGTACCTGTCCCAGGTGCGGAACTACGACCCGGTACTCGACGGCCTGCGCAGCGCCGTGCGCTACGACCGCACGTACTTCGACAAGATCGTGGCAAGCCTGCTGCCGCTGCTGGAAAAACTCACCACGGGCAAGATCGCGCAACTGCTGGCGCCGAACTATTCGGACCTGTCCGATCCGCGGCCGATCTTCGACTGGCTTCAGATCATCCGCAAACGTGCGCTGGTTTACGTCGGGCTGGACGCGCTGTCCGATGCCGAAGTCGCCGCCGCGGTGGGCAATTCGATGTTCTCCGACCTCGTTTCGGTTGCGGGGCATCTGTACAAGTTCGGCGTGGACGATGGCCTGCCCGCCGCATCCGCGAACGCCAAGATCCCGATCAACGTGCACGCGGACGAGTTCAACGAGCTCATGGGCGACGAGTTCATCCCGATGGTCAACAAGGGCGGCGGCGCTGGCATCCAGGTCACGGCCTACACGCAGACGCTCTCCGACATCGAGGCGCGCATCGGCAACCGCGCCAAGGCCGGCCAGGTGGTGGGCAATTTCAACAACCTCATCATGCTGCGCGTGCGCGAGACCGCCACGGCCGAACTGCTGACCCGGCAGTTGCCCAAGGTGGAGGTGTTTGCCACGTCGGTCACGAGCGGTGCCACTGACAGTTCCGACCCCACGGGCAATACCGCATTTACCTCCAACACCCAGGATCGCATCGCCAGCACGAGCGTGCCGCTGATCGAGCCTGCGCATGTGGTGGCGCTGCCGAAGGGCCAGGCATTCGCGCTGATGGAGGGCGGCAACCTCTGGAAGGTCCGCATGCCCCTGCCCGCACCCGATCCCGACGAGGTGATGCCGCGCGATCTGCAGGAACTGGCGGGCCACATGCGGCAACACTACATCGAGACGAGCGCGTGGTGGGATGGCCAGAGCGCGCCAGCATCGCAGGATGCCGCACTACCTGACGACCTGCTCGCGGGATTTGCACCGGAGACTGCCGGCGGTGACAACGCCGGAACAAAAGCGCTATGAGCGACGTCGCAGCCGCCGCGCAGCGCCAGCAGGTGCGGCAACAGGGACTGATCCTCGGTCTCATCACACTGCCGTTTCGCTGCTTCGGCGTGCTGTGCGGTTCGCTGTTCCTGTGCATCGTGCTCGAATGCATTGGCATGGCGTTGTTCTGGCCGGACCAGGGCTGGCACCACGCCCAAGCCATGCTCGGCCACGAGCTGGACCAGCTGTCTGACTACTTCGTGCGCAGCGCACTGGTGCAGGAGCCGGGGCGCACGGCGCACCAGTGGGTGGAGCACGCCTACGAATGGGCGTTCGTGCGCAGCGGGCTGCTGGAGTGGATACAGGATGCGTCGCGCCAGGCACGCGCGGGAGCATCCAGCCCCGCGTGGAGCTTCCGTCGGGTGCTGGCGACGGTATCCACCCACGCCGAGGGCTACCTCATCGCGGCAGCCTACACCGTGTTGGTGTTCCTGGTTCGGCTGCTGGTGCTGTGCCTGACCCTGCCTCTCGTTGCCCTGGCCGCGTTCGTGGGGATGGTGGACGGGCTGGTGCGTCGCGACATCCGGCGCTTCGGTGCGGGACGCGAATCGGGATTCCTCTACCACCGGGCGCGGGCCAGCCTGATGCCGCTGGCGGTGCTGCCATGGGTGACCTACCTGGCCTTGCCGGTCAGCGTGCATCCGGTGGCGATCCTGTTGCCCAGCGCGGTGATGCTCGGGGTGGCGGTGGATATTGCTGCCGGAAGTTTCAAGAAATACCTCTGATAGGGACGATACGGAGCGTCGCAACCACCGGTTGAGGGATAGTCGCGCTGAGCATCAGCAGGCATTGCTAAGCTAGATGCCATGGGAGGTTTCGGTCAGAGTCACGAAAGTCGAAGCCTCCATCCCCAACAAAAGTACGAGGCGGCAGCCCCGGAGGGACCTTGGACCGACATGACCTCAAGCACTGAGACCATCCGCCGACTTGCGGAGATGAGCGACCCCTCAGCATTTGAGCGCCTTGCCGCGGCAGTTCTGCGGGCCGCGAATCCTTCCGTTTACGGGAACATGGCCCATCCCGGGGTGCAGCCTGGCGGGAAGACGGTGAGAGCGCCGTTCGACAACGTTGGCTGGTTGAACCTGCCGAACGGTCAGTCGCGGCTTGTGTGTGCTGCGCACACCACAGAGCAGAACGACCTGAGCGGAAAGTGGCTTCACGATCCATCAACAGTGAAGGTCAGAAAGCCCGGCGGCAAGCCGACAAAGCCCGCAGGGGACTTGATTAAGGGCATCGAAGAAATCGAGAAATTGCGCACGACGACACCAGGCCTCGGCGTGACCTACGCCTTGACGAGCAACATCGAGGTCTCCCTTGAATTGCGTGCTGCGGCCGAGCAGATGGCATTGGTCGCCAACGTTGAGCTTGATGTCTGGTCTGTCTCTCGGATAGCGCACTTCCTAGACACCGACCCAACTGGACAGCTCATCCGCAGGTCTCACCTCGGGTCTGAGGTCGAACTGCTGTCACGTGAGCTTCTGCTGGAGATGGGCAAGCGCAGCATTCGAGATCACTTCCCATATTTGTCGCTGCCGGACGCAGTCCATCGCGACGAATTCGCCCTCGGACCGAGCGACTTACTGGTGGTCGGCGACTCAGGGATGGGTAAGACAACGGCGTGCGCGGTGGCTCTGAACTCACACATCGAAGCCGGGTTGCCGGCGATCGCTATCCCATCAGAGTTCGTCGAAGTTGAGCCAACTTTGGAAGCCGCGCTCGAGAAGGAACTCAGGCGCCAACACCCCGGCCTTGAATCGGCAGCAGGCGAGAGAGCCGTGGCTCTGTGCACTGGCGATGCGCCCCTAATGGTCCTCTTCGAAGACATCAATCGCTCGTCCAGCCCGGAGCGTCTATTAAACAAGATCCTCTCATGGACCAAGGCAATGTCTGGGGGATCTGCCAACGTCCGGGGTTGGCGCGCTGTATGCCCCATCTGGCCACGACATCTGAATGCGATCGAAGAACAGAAGGGCTTGGCTGAAGGTGTGGAAATCCTCCGGATCGACAAGTTCAGCCAGGCCGAGGCAGTTAGAGCCATCTCCACGCGCGCGACGTTGCTGGGGGTGACGATGGACGAAGGGCGCGCGGATTACATCGCCTCAAGGTTGGGGCGCGATCCCTTGCTGATTGGGCTGCATGACATCCAGTCTGACGTCGTGGCCGCGGACGTCATCCAGTCCTATATCGCTAAGCGCCTTCGCCTGGTCGCGAGTGCGCGTCATCGCACGCTTTCCGAAGCGCTTGAAGCTGTCCACGCCCTGCTACGGTGCGGGCTGCAGCAGCGAAACTTATCCCCATCTTGGGGCGAGGTCCGATCCTGGATCCATGACAAGGAGATGCTAGACACGCTGAGAAACATCGCTCTTGAAGGCAGCATCATTCGGCTGTCCAGCTCCGGAAGGGATGAAACCATCGCGTTTAGGCATGACCGCGTCTTGCACGCCCTGGCCAGCGGCTCAATGACCGAAGTCCTCAGTGAAGCTCAGGCACCTGAGTACGTCGCTGATCCCTTCTTCGCTGAGATGGCGGCAGGAGCCGCGGTACAGGCAAGGCTACCGGCGAAGGCTTTGCTCGACTTGGCGGTCGCAAGTCCAACAGTGGCTGCCCATGCATTGAGGCTGGCGTCGGAACAAAAACCTGGCCTACGCCGACATTGCAGCGCAGGCGCTTATGTCATGGCTAGTCCGGCCCGAAACAGCCGATGTGACGATGGCCAGTCGACGATACGCGGTGGCCGCCGTTCTCGCGGAGACCACATCCCGCCACGTTCTGATCCTAGCTGAGCAGTTTCCTCGAGACGACTCTCTATGGTGGGATCCGCTGTTGGCAGCTGCGTTCAGAAACGGCGATCTCCGTTCAGGGCTGGCTTTCCTGTCACGTTTTTGAGCTTGGCATGACCGTGACAGGCAAGCAAAACTTGTTGTCTCTGGTGACAAGGACTTACGGCGAGCATCTAGTCGATGCCGTCAGCGAGACCTTGCAGCACCTCGACCTGGACTTGTTCAGGAATCACGGCGTGAGGACGGGTGCCCTTCGGCTAGCTGGCTACGTTGGTGACAGTAGGCTGGCTCCCGCCGTTCGAGCCTGCTGGGACCAGGATACTAAGAATGAACGAGACCTCCGCTCCTACCTGTTCGCGGCCGCGCGATGTTGCGGTGATGCGGCGGCAGCAACCCTTGACCCGATTCTTGAGGCCTGGGAAAGCCTTCCTGACGACCCAACATCAACGATAGGCCAGCCCATTGAACGCCTAGCATCTGGGGGTGTGTCCTGGGAGTTCAGGCACTACCCGCCTCTGCACGCCCTGCAGTACCTTGTCGATAGGGCGACGTCCTCGAAAAGGCTGGGATGGCCCATCACCTACATGCTCCGAACGATCGATCACCCCATCGCTGTGGAGCATGTGACACGCTATGCATCGGCGCGCTCCTTCGACATATTCACGAGCGACCTGCTGTCGGATTGGGCACCGAATTCCAGCAGGCCTGTCAGACAGATGTCGTCGGATTCGAAGCGCCGGCTTCTGGAGATCGCCCTCTCCGACAACGAGGCTGATGACGTCCGTAAGCAGGCATTCTCCTTTTGGGATAGGTCCGCTTCACCTACCGACCTGCAGGCCATGAAGCAGATTCAGGAGGGAAGCCTTCTCTTTGACCGCGCTCTTCGGGCCAGGGCGCGGCGGCGCGACTATTCAGCCACCCCGCAGGTACTCCTCAAAATCAAGGATGACCCGAAAGGTTGGCTTCGGACCGGAATCCACATCTGGTCGAGTCCGCTGACCGAAGTGCTGGAGTCCGTACTTGACCAACTGGCAGCGAAGTCGGATGGTGACACCGACGACCTTAGTCATGACACCGCGAATGCGTTGATGTGCGTCGAAACGAAACGGCGTGTCGCAATGCTGAGCGCCAGATGGACGAAGTTGCAGACCATTCCAGAGATGGTTCAGGTGGCTCTTCTCTCTGTTGGTCCTGAGGCGCTTGCCTTGGTGTTGACGGCCATCACTGGGGCACATGATCCTGGTGTATTGCTGAAGCACTTCTCGATCACGGCGACCGCATTTTCAAGCGGAACGCAGCGGCTCGCAGCACCCGAACAATTAGACAATTTGCGTCCATTCCTACAGCACTTCTCTGAAGGAGATATCGTCATCCTTTCGGACGCCTGCGAGAAGAACGGATGGGTTGACTTCAGGCGTCAATATCTTGAGCCGCGCATGCGAGCGATGCTGAATCGCAGATTCTTTTTGCCTGGCGACACGGTCGATCTGGCCGCCCTTGATGAGGCCCTGAATCCACAGCCTGGGGTCTTAGTCAACCTCCACCGATGGCTTGAGAACTCGATGCGTCGAGGAATGGACCGCGAGGCTCTCATCGAAGCGCTGATGCAGTGGCTAGAAAAGAACCATGAGGAACGAGCTATCAAGATCATCGCGGGGATCATCAGCGAAGGAGGAACCCGTAAGGAGTTTCGGGTGTTTGAGGACGCGGCCAAGCAGCGGCCGGATACCGCAGGCCTCATTGATGCGGTCCGCTTCGACGTATTCCGCAGAAGACTTGTCTGACGCCTTCATTTTCACCCCTTCGAATGGCTGAACAGCCCCGGGCTCCTGCGGAGGGGCACTCAGATGGTCGTGGTCTGACAGGCGTTCAGGGTATGCAGTCAACTAACCACATCATGGCGCAGCTGTTTGGCACGCCACCGAAGATCCGGGGAACAGTCGGCGAACTCAGGCTGGATCCGGGACATCGCGCTGGCGACCAGCGAATCGCCGGTCAGGACTGCCAGCAGCATTACGGTCACGGTTACGCCAACGCGAACCGTGGTGGCTTGGTACAGCGCTTGGGAGATCAGGCTATTCGTGCGTAGGTTTTTCCATCCAAGACTCGTTTCACTTGGTCCACGTCTTTCGCCCCGATGCGCACGTAAATTTCCTCGGGCGTGTGGTTTTTGGCGAGCTCGCGTATTGCCTTGACTTGGACCACAGATAAGCGCCCGTCCCGCCCGCAAATCTGCGCTATCGCCCAGTCATTGTCCTTCCACTTTTCGGCGACCCATGGCGCCGGTAATCCCAAGCGGGGATGGTCATTCAGCCACTTGTGCAGAATCTTGTCGCGGTCATCGGGTAGAGGAACGACGCCTTTCGAAAGCAATCCGTTTTCGCGCAGGTAGCGCAGGCCGCTCTTTCCGCCCGGCACCATGTTGAGCCGGCGTTCGTCATCCCAATGCCCTTCCACCAGGAACTCTTCCGCCTCGTAGAGCTGCTCCACATCGTCGGTGATAGCCATCACTTTGTGGTGCACGTACGTGAGACGCCCACCCTCTTGCTCTTCGCGAAATCGGCGATGGAAAAGCAATGGACTGCCCGTCTCAATCGCGCGACGGTGCTCGGACCAGCGCTTTTGCCAGCTGCGGGTGGACACACCCACATAAAATGACCCGTCGTCGGGGTACGACGCACCAGCGCCGAAGATGTGCTGGTAGAGGACGTATGCGCGTTCGGGGTAGTGCTTGGGCGATAGCAGGAAGTGCGCGGGCACCGAAAATACAAGGCTAGGGCTCCTGATGGTGCTTTCGTCAATCTGCGTAGCTCCGCGCATGGCCGCAGCCAAGTACGCGGGGTCAGTAACGACTTCCACCGAAATCGTAGGCTGGATAGCTAACTCGCCTTCGCCCAGTGCGCCGAGACCGTACTCTGGCTTCCGGTCTACCGTTCTGTGCCCTTCCATGAGCTTCCTGAACGGAGAGATGAACCCCGGACGGTCGCCCATGAAAATCATGCGCACCACGGGTATCACTTGGCCTGGCTTGAGCCTAAACACGCCGTGGGGATTCGCAGCCACCCGCGCCCATTCCCGCCCGTAGTCGGAGGACCGCACAAAGTCTTCAAGCAGTTGCTCAACCTCGCGCCGCCTTCGAATCATCGACTTAGGCGCCAGATGCTCCCACCAAGCCTTGTTTAGCTTCATCGCGTCACCGCCTATCCTTCAAAAGCCGGCCGGCCAAGCCTATAGTTGGCGTGCCGTTTGAGAGCCAAGCTTGCACGTCTGTGGCTCCAACTTCCAAACCAGCGCCGAACGCGGCATCGCCTTGCAGGGCATCACCGCACTCTAGTATCACTATTATTGCGGCGCTCAAAGTTCAGAACACGCTCTAGGGACAGGGGTCTTGTCCTGGTCCGAGGACGTTGCTGGCTGTGCATAGGCCGGTCGGTACAGGTGGGTCTTGGGATCCAACCGCAGTGTGGGCAGGTGGTAATCGCCGCCCATGGCTGGTGAGCGCACCTTCAGCTGGATCTCCTGCGGCACGCCATCGCGCCAGTGGCCCGGAACCAAGTCAAGTTCCTCGGGCGGGTCTGCTGGAAACAGGTGGGACAGCTTGCCGACGCAGCGGCCGCTGTCATCCACCAATAGAGGCAGCGAAAAGTGCTCCCAGGGTGCATCAGGCGGCAGGCCCCGGTAGTAGGCGTCGGTGAACACAGCCAGCACGCGCACCTTGGCGGCCTTGGACTCCGAGTTCCCTGCACCGACCTGCACCAGCGGGCAGGAACGGACAGCTTTGCGGTACGGTTCCCAGCCCGCCGGAAGCGGCAGGTCCGCCTCTGGCGCCTGGCAATGGGTGGGATCGAGCGCCATGGGTGCTTTTGCCCCCACATTGACCACTGTAGACAGCATGGCGATCGCAAGCCAGCCGACATGCACAAGAGCTGCGTTCATGAGCGCATCAAAAGAGCAGAAATGGAATTCACCGGATGTGTCCGCGTCCTCCCGGTCACTTAGGCCCGCAGATGCGAAGCGTTGCTACAGAGACCGCCCAATCGATGCGCAAAGTTTCCGAAGGAATCAGAAACTTCAAAGCTAGCATGCTCCAATATGCTTGCATCGACTAGACAGTAACCCTATGCCTGCCGAGCCCTATTGCGAAATGTAAGCGAGGACCGCCAGTGGGCGCCATCAGGCTCCGTGACGACGTTCCTGCAGCTCGAGCAGACAGTCAGCGAAATCGGGCTGAATTCGGGCCATCGCACTTGGGCGTGGCCACGGATATCACCGCCGGAAGTTTTGAGAAGTATCTTTAAGGAAGGTCTGAACAACTGCATCTGATGTTGCAACAATGGATCAACGACCCGAGCGGACGATCTCGATGCAGCTGAGCTTTGGCGATGCGGAGTACAACGGCAAGCGGACACAGCGCGAGGTGTTTTTGTCGGAGATGGATCAGCTGGTGCCGTGGAAGGATCTGCTTTCCCTGATCGCGCAGCACTATCTAACGTTGGGGCAGCCGGGCCGGTAGCCGTACCCGCTGGAGACGATGCTACGCATCCACTTTCTGCAGCAGTGGTACGCACTGAGCGATCCGTCGGCGGAAGAAGCGTTGTACGACATGGTGTCCATGCGCCGTTTCGCCAAGATCGGCGGTTTGGACGATGTGCCGGACGAGACCACGATTCTCAACTTCCGTCACCTGCTGGGGTAGGAAGTCGCCGATGGAACGGTGGCTACCAGTGAGTTTGTTCGACCTGCTCAGGTCGGGCTCGTCAATCCTGGCCTCGCGACCGGGAACATCGGACAAGGATACGGAGATCGTGTGCGGCGCCAATCAGACGCTGCAGCTCAACTACACAATGCGGCTGATGTACGACTCGGGTGTCTGGGTCGATCGCTAGACTGCACACATGCAAGCATCCCGCGCGTGCGCTCTCGCCTACGCGTGGCGCATCGCCAAGCGCCAACCGATCAATCAGGGTGCTGCTGGCACCCTTGCCCCCCACGCCCGACTTGCTACACTCGTTCCACGCCGAATCGGCCTGATTAAGCGGCAACCGCCAGGCGACCCGGACGGCCTCGCGACCAGACCTCGAACGCGCCGGACCTTCCAACCCCAAGTCCCCCTCCTCTCCTCGACCATCGGTACGATCATGAAATCCACTCTCGCCTTCGTGTTGCTCGCCCTCGTTTCCTTGCCAACGCTGGCAGCCGGCAGAAGTTGCGATGAATTGAAGGCCGAACTTACCGCCAAACTCGATCACCATGGCGTCAAGGACTACACGCTGGAGATCGTCGACAACGCCGACATCAATGCACGCAGCAAGGTCATAGGCACTTGCCAGGCAGGAAGCAAGAAGATCGTCTACAGCAAGAACAAGCCGTCGACCTAATCGGCATACGCTATCCCGTCATGCAGGCAACGTGGTGCGACGGCGCGCAAGGCGGCGTCCTCGGGCGGTGCAGGGGTACGCCATGCAGGTAGTGGATCACGAACCGCACGCGTGGTTCCTGCTGCGCGACGGCGACACGCTGCTGCTCGACGTCGACTGCAGCCATGGCGCGGTCGGTGACGTGTGGACCATGGTGCTGACGGCCCAGGAAGTTGCGCAATTCCGCGCGCTCGGGCGTGATGTCATCGCGCAGCTCGCCGAGCGCGTGCAGTCGACCGCGCCGGGGGTGGTGGGCAATCGGTCGCCGTATCTGGTTCGCAAGGCGGATGTCGATTTCCGCCAGCGGGTCACGGTCGCCATCAAGGCCTGGATCCAGGACGAGGATGTCCGGCAGTCCGTGCCTGAGAGCTAGCGGAACCACTCAGGATGCACGTCGACGTCACCCACCACGTGGACGAAAGCGAACCCGACGAGGCGGACGGCTACTACTACGCCTACACTCTCTACCGCTTCAGCGACGGCCGCGATCGGCTGCTGGCGCGCTGCTACGACGATGAGGCCGATCTGGCGCATTTTCTGAACATCGAGGTGGATGGCGCCCGCGGACGATGACGGATGCGGATCTGCGGCATCCGCTGCTGCTGGCCGCAGCGGCGTACTTGGCCGAGGCCGGCAAGCGTAGACTGTGCTGGCTGAGCGGCCGCGGCGATGGCTATGAATCGCTGCCCGGCCAGCCCACCATCGGATCAGCGGAGCGGTCATGAAGCGCGTCACGGGGATTGGCGGCATCTTCTTCCTGGCCACGCTCTAATGTGTCGACTCCTCTGTCCACCACGGTATCAGGCACATTGGCATCACTTTTTTTAGGTCCGGCAGACAGTCGGCGAAGTCGGGCTGGATCCGGGACATCGCACTGGCGATCAGTGAATCGCCGGTCAGGACCGCCAGTAGCATTCCGGTCATGGTGACCAGGCCGTTGGAATTGCGCAGGATCTGCAAAGCCAATGGCAATGGAAATCCTTCCTCGACGCGGCGCAGCGGATGCAGCCCGCCGTGAACGAACGAGTTCATGGCCGACCAGGTCATGTCTTTGAAGTGCGCGAGCATTTGATAGGCACCCACAGAGATCCCTTCACCTGGGCTCCCCATGCTCTTACGCATGTCCTCCATCATTTCGCTGACGCTGGGCAGGTTCTTCGCAGCCTTCTCGCTCTCGACGGTGAGCGGTGCCAGCAGCTTTTCAATCGCTGAATCGGGTGCGGCGTAGAGGAGCCACGCCGCCCGCGTCAGCGCTTCGAACTGAAGCCGCATGAGGGCTACGGCCGAAGTGGCGAGCGCCAGTTCCATGAGGGCGCGAAGTCCCTCTGCATGTTCCAAAGCCACGAAGCACATGCCCGTCGCAACCTGCGAGCGTGGAGCGCCATGGAAGCCCTGCTCACCCAGGAGCTCGAAGATGTGCTCGTGCAACTGTTCCGAGCGCGCCAGCATCTGATCGAGGTCAAGCTGCGGACCGTACGGCGAAGAGAAACTGGTCATTGGCCAATGGTAGAGGACGGCATCGCCTCACCGGTGAAGCCTGTCACCACAGCTTGAAAGGCCAGATCGCAGCCTGCTACCGGTCTGGATGGACTGGCCCATTGCAACCGGCCTAAAGGCAGGCATCTGGACGAGCCCCGGCACGGGGTGCCGGACACCGCATCCTCTGCACCAGGCAGCCGCCGCTCCTGCAGCGTTCGGGTCATTCGCAGTTCCATCCGGTCCCTGCGCGGCTGCAGGTTCGTCCGGTGGGACCGGTGAGGACGTCCGGACCGGATTTGCGATAGATCGCGCCTGCCGTGTCGTAGCAAAAGCCTGCGTCGCAACTGGCAATCGTCGGGACCGGGGTGGTGATGATCTTCGGGGGTTCCTGCATCAGCGGGGTGTTGCTGCCGCAACTGGCATTGACTTGCGCAATGGCCGCATTGGTCCGTATGCGTTTCTCGTCCTGGGAGAGCGTCCGGATGCTCGACACGAACTCCAGCTCCTTCTGTGCGATGCGGCAGGCAGGGGTGCCGGCCGAGGACACCGAAGTCCCGTTCTGCGCGACCGACGATGCCTCTGCACGCTGGCGCCGCTGAAACTCCTGCTCGTCGCGCTCTGCGGCCCGATCCTGGTGTTTTCGCTCAATGGCCCCTGCCGCCTGCGCGCGCTCTCGCGTGATTTCGTCGGCACTTTTAGGACGTTCCAGCAGCTCGCCCGTTTGGTTTGCGGCGCATGGGACATCCGCGTAGACAGTCTTGCCTGCTGCGTCGGTGCAGCGGTGGACCTGGGCGTTGGCAGCGAAGACAGCGGACACGCACACGGCGGCGCAGAGGAGTGGCTTGAAGATTTTCATGTAGCGATCCGCAAGGGTTAACAGGGTGCGTAATTCCTCCTCAACGCATGAGCGGACGGCACAGTTGTCTGAGGCTCCTGCCACATTGCAACAAGCTGCTACAGCACTTCACATCGTGCGTACTGCAACGCAGAGGCGCCCACTGCAGGATGGAAGTTGAAGGCCATGCGCTGGATCCTCAACTTCCACGTCCATCACGGCATGTACTTGATCGTCAGTAACGCATTGGGCGCGATGCAGCCAGTTCTCTGTGCGAGGATGACCCAACCTGACGGTACGGGCGCCACGTTGCAGACCTCCATGGTGCCCAGTTCGGGGCGCGCCTCGCGGATTTCCCAATAGGCGTATCCCGGCAGGCCGCACCCTTTCGCAACAGAGACGACAACCCATCCCAGCGGAACGCTGGAGGCGGGAACGTTGCACATGGAGAAACTGATGCTGTTCGGCGCTGCATACCGGATTTGGTAGTTGGGAACGCCAGCGATGCAGCCGCCCTGGATGGAGGTCACCGCCCAGCCCTGTGGCACCGCCGTCAGGCCGCACATGTTCATCGAACCACGAGCAGGATCCACCCTGCGTATCTCGTACAAGCCGTTGCCGGACCCACAGCCAGCGCGAATCGACGTCACCACCCAGCCTTCGGGAAGGGGAACGTTGGCACAGATTTCCATCAGGTCGACGGAACTGGGCAACTGCAGATTCGCCGCACCCGTCGGTCCTCCTTGCACACCCGCAGTCGCGATGAATGGACAGAGCGCGACAGCGGCGGATAACGCCAGATTGATCAATTTCCTCACAGCAATTCCCTTGGTGTTTTTGAATTGGATGGATGGGCGCGATGGAAGCGGCGCTCGAAAGCCCTTCCAGACGGGCATGTGCCAACGAATGCGCGCACCAGAAAAGACGAATGGAGAAGATGTCGTCCCCACCTCGAAACGCGAGCACGACCGAAAGCCAGAGCACCATCACAGTTGCCGCGCCCGCCGGGCGCCCCCAGCGAGGGCGTCGCTTACCATCTGCGCCCATAAAGGGGGGAATGCGGGTGGAAGTGAAGAACAAAGGAGAACGGCCGGCGGCTCTGCCGACCGTGACGGTCAAGGAGTCATGGCGTGACGTGTGGTTCTGCTTTCGCAGGCCGGTCGTCCTGGAGATTTCCGCCAATGCGGTGACGGTGGAAGGGCAGGACGTGCGGTACTGGCAACTGTCGGCGGTGCAGGACAGAGCGCCGACCTGGTTCCTGCCGCGGTGGCTGGACCGCGGGCACCTCGTTCTGACCTACCGATCAGGCAAGGAAGAGCGTCACTGGTCCTTCGCCCTGCCCAACGACATCCGCGCCCAGGCGCGCAAGGCGACGCTGCAGCGTGTGCACCGGGAACTGGCACGCGCGCTGGACGCGGCCGACCAGGCGCTGGTCCCGCTTCGAATCGACGCCGAGGGCACCTATCGATCGGACCGGTACGTCAGGCACTCCCAGGCCGGGCGGATCACCAGGGACCACTCGGAAACGATCCGGAAGATGGTCCCGGTCTTGGCCACACTGCACCAGCACCCCCTGCTTGCGCGCAGTGACAGGGAACAGGCTCGGTCGTTGAAGGAAGAGCTGGATGGCCTCGCCCGGTTTGTGCTCGAACCCGAGGCCTCGCGCGGAGAGCACAACGAGCGATATCTCGCGCATCAGTCCCTGGCGGAGGCCCCCTACTTCAAAGCGGTCGAAAGCGGCGAGCTGACTGCCGAGCAAACATCCGCCGCGCTGGTGTTCGAGGATGCCACCCTGGTCGTTGCCGCCGCAGGTTCCGGCAAGAGTTCGTGCATCGTCGGTAAGATCGGCTTTGCGCTCAAGTCCGGGATGTTCAAGGACCACGAGATCCTCGCCCTCGCCTACAACAAGGAGGCCGCCAAGAGCCTGCAGACGCGGTTGTCCGAGAAGCTCTCGAAGGCCATCAAGCGCGAGGTGTCGGTCGCGTCGAAGACCTTCCATTCCTTTGGGCTTTCTGTGCTGGTGGAGGCCCATGGCGAAGGCATCCGGCCGCGCGTGCTGGAGGAGGATGCCGGAGAAGAAGGGCGCTTCCTGCGCGCGGTCATTGCACGCCTTAAGGACGAGGACCTCGCCTTTCAGCAGGCGCTCGCCGACTGGCTCCTGTTCGCGCCCTTCGAAGACCCCAGCCCGTTCGGCGTGACCGGCGATCTGGAGGAATGCGCCCGGCGCTACGAGGAGTGCTGTCGGCAGCGCATCAAGGCGAAGAGAGAAGAGGGAAAGGAAAGCTACAAGCCCACCATCCCCACCCTGGACCCGGTAACCCCGGTGCGCTCCCTGGAAGAGCGTAGCATCGTGAACTGGCTGGTTCTGCGGGGCATTCCATTCGATTATGAATTGCCCGACTGGGACGGCGCGGAACTGCTCGGGCTCGGCGTGTTTCCCTCCTCGGGGAAGCCGCGCCCCTACAAGCCAGACTTCACCTATCGCAAGACTCAGCGCCTGCGCGATGGCACACAGCGCGACGTGCTCATAGTGCACGAGCATTTCGGATTGGACAGGAATGGGCGAGCACCCGCATGGATGGGTGGCGACGAGTACGAAGCGCAGGCCCGTAGCAAGCGAGCGATGTTCAAGAAGCGGGTCGCGAGCAGCCAGCGCACCAGGAAGCCCGTCGTCTTCTTCGAGACCACCTCGGCCCAGTTGCGCGATGGCACGCTGTGGGCCTATCTGGAGCAGTCGCTCAAGGACGCCGGCATCGCGGTGGGTGCACCGTCCGCGGACGTGTACCGGCGGGCGATCGCCAGCTTCGGCCCCCTCGATGACCGCGAGAAGCTCATCATGGACTTCGTCCTGCGCTTCAAGGACTCGGGCCTCACGGAAGAACAGGTCTTGAAGGAAGCAGAACAACACCCCAACCCGTGGCGCGCGGGCCTTTTCCTGAAGGTGGCGTTTTCCGTGTTCCATGCCTACCAGCAAGCGTTGAAGGACGCCGGCAAGATCGACTACGCCGACATGCTGCGCGAGGCGGTGACCGCGCTGCAAAGCGGTCGTGTCCAGACGCCCTATCGGTTCGTCCTGGTGGACGAGTTCCAGGACATCGCACGCCTGCGCGCGAACCTGGTGAAGTCCGTCCTGGACCAGGCCCCAGACGAGTCGATCGTGTTCTGCGTGGGCGATGACTGGCAGACGATCAATCGGTTCTCAGGATCCGACGTCGGCATCTTCAAGAACATCGGCGACCATTTCGGGCGCCATGAGCGCCAGTTGGTGCTGTCGCGCACGTTCCGCTGTTCCAGCGGGATCGCTACGCTGGCCCGCGAACTGGTGCTGAAGAATGCCAACCAGTTCGACAAGCCCGTGCATGCCCGACCAGATCGGCTGACCCAGTGCGTGCGTGTCGTTCTTCACAAGCCCGGTGCGGCGCACAGGATGCCGGCGCTGGAGACGCAGCTGGCAAGCCTGATCGACACCGGCAAAGCCCTTGGCCTCGCACTTCCGACTGTGCAGATCCTCACCCGCACGACCGCCGAAACGACGGCGCCGCAGGGACTGGACTCGGAGGAAGCGATCAAGGCGCTGAAAGTCAGATACGACGGCAAGCTGCAAGTGCAGGTCATGAGCCTGCACGGGTCCAAGGGCCTGGAGGCCGATTTCGTGGTGCTGGTGGGACTCGATTCCGGCTTTCGGGGCTTCCCGGACGAACGCGCACCGGAGCCGTTGCTGGACCTGGTCTTGCCCAAGCTCGCCAACGAGAACGAAGAAGAACGCCGTCTGCTCTACGTGGGTCTCACCCGGGCCAAGCACCAGGTGGTGATCCTGGCCAATGGCGAGGCGCCGAGCGAATATGCCCTAGAACTGGCGGCACTTTCGGAACGGCACCCCTTCATCGAATGGGTCAACCTGGACGCGCAGCGGGTAGCGTGCCCCAAGTGCAAGATCGGGTCCCTGGAGGCCCACCGCTATAACGCACGCAGGTTCGATTGCTCCCGTTCCGCGAGGTGTGGCTATCGGGCCTGGGTCCCCCAGACACTCAGCCAGACAGCCGCCCGATGAAGCGCTGGCATCTTCACCAGCACCCCGGTTCTCCATCGAGTTCGTACAGCAGCCCGTTCGTATACAGATAAGGGAGCAGATCGCCCCCATCGCGTAACCCCAGCTTCCTGAGGCCGTTGTACTTGTGCGTGGTCACAGTGGCGTAACTGCGCCCCGTGCGCGACACGATCTCCTGCGCCCTCTCTCCGCGACAGAGCGCGAGCAACACCGCCTTCTCTGCCGCCGTCAGCGATGCCCAGGAATGCGACTGGATGGATTGCAGATCAATGCGACCATCCAAGTGGTATTGGCCGCCGCAAACCGCAACGATGGCCTCCATGAGTTCCGCGGCGGGGCTGGTCTTGGCAACGTATCCCATGGCACCGGCATCGATGACGGCCTTGGCCAGAAACGCACTTTCATCCGCGGTGTAGACGAGCACGCGGGCTTCAGGATCGGCCCGCAGCAGCGCCTGCACCAGCTTGGCCCGCTTGACCGCCCCAGGCATCACCAGATCGAGCACCACCACACGCACTTCGGCCGAAGGCCCCGCACACGCGTCCAGCAGTTCCGCACTGCCGGCGAACGTGGAACACTGCGATGGAGGCACTCCGATGACCTCGGCCAGCAACTGCCCTACCGCGAACGTCACCGAAGGATGGTCGTCGGCAATGAGATAGCGAAAGTGCTGCTGGTCCGTCCTTTCAAGGTGCTTGGATCGTGCGCCTGCAGACGACAATCGGTTGACCGGCTTGGTATCGGAGATCGGTTCCGTCATGGCCCTTGCCACCCATCAGCCTTCATCAATAACCACCTTGAAGATCCATGAACGAGCACCCAAGGGCTCTCATTCACTCTGCATCGAGCGGAAATACGAATCGAACGGTTCCATCTCCATGGCCTCGCGCCTGCGGTCGATTCCCGGTCTGTCTTCGATGGGATAAGGCTCGAGCTTTCCATTCTCTTCACCGATTTGTGACCCATAGATCTGGGGCTTTCCCTGGTACATCCTCAGACGATCGATCATGAGGGCGTAATCGTGGCGCGCCAGTTCGCCCCGGAGCACGAGGGGGCGAGCGTGGATGAGTGCGTCCTGCATCAGCTCAGGGCTATGGGAATGTTGCACGAGCAGGTAGAACTCGCCGACGCCCTTGCGACCCACCATCGCCTGGCTCGGAAATCCATGCTGCCGAAGGACCTCTGCGACGAACTGGCTGTTCTTGGCGTCGTCCGCATTGACCGCCTTGGCTTCGGCGGAATCGGCATCCGTCGCCGCGTTATCCCATGCCTCGCGCAAGGACTGGTCCCGCTGGTACCGCTCATCCAGGGCCCGCCGCAAATCAGGGTGGGTCATCGGCACGGGACGTTGGCAGAGGCCAGACGCAGCCACCACCGCGTCGTGCGGCACACCCACCGATAGCAGATCGTTGGCCGCCCGCAGATCCAGAGCGACCGGCGCCAGTCCGATTTCATCGCGATGCTGGTTGACGGTCCTCTCGTCCAGGCCTTTCGGCAGACCCAGCAGCCCATCCTTGAGCTCCGGGATGGCGCCATAGGTTTGCTTCTTTCCACGTGCGACGGACAGACGGTCGGCCAGCTCGGCGTAACCTCTGGGGTCAATGTCGTCACCGACGCGCTCGTAGAGCGCATCGACCACCTTCCGCTGGAGTGCCTTGTCCCCACCGGAGGCCAGGATCACCGGCCCCATGGCATTGAGCACGTCGCACCCCACCTGCCCCTCGGACGGGACACCGCCCTCCAGCACCTTCTTCAGCGCATCCAACTCTTCGCGATTGAGGGGACGTTCGCTGGCGCGCGCTTTCAGAGCGAGGAGTTGATCTCGCAGCGCGGACCCGGGACCTTCCGCACTGTGCGCGAATGGCACCTGGGCCATGAGGCCCAGAACGAGACAAGTCGAAATCGCTACGAGTCGGGACATTCAGCGGCACCCTGTCTGAAAATCAAGAATACCTCGTATCCACCGCGCCGGCACTGCTGAGCTGGGTCGCCAGTTGCGCGTAGCGATGGGACGTGCAGATGGCTTGCAACTCGATCCCGTTCGAGTCAGCCGACGGTGGCGGGCTCGCGTCGGACGACAGTCCGATGACAAAGTCACAGAACCCGCCAAGAACCCTCATGGAGGGAACGTAGTCCTCCACCCAGAGGAATTGCCCCTGCTGATTGACCTCCACGAAAATGCAATTTCCAGAGCGATCCACGATGAAATCGAAGCACCCCATATCCAGTGCCATTGCCCGCATGAACTCAAGGCACTTGCCATGGATTTCGGCCGGCAGTTCGATCGGACTCAGGACGCCTTGAAGGTCGTCTATCGCTCGCCAGTCGATCCTGCCGACAGCATCGGCCTGGGAGTCGATGCGCACGGAATATTCCCGCCCCCCGAAGAAGGTTGAGCGGATTTCATACTGTTTTTCGATGCGAGATTGGTAGATGGCGGGTACGGCCCGAATGGTGTCTGGGTCCGTCAGATCATCGGCGGCAATACCCGACGTGTAGTTCTCGCGCACCCCGTCCTTCTCGATCCACGTCATCGAACCGAAGGTCTTGAAAATCGCCCCCGGCCCATCTGCACTTCGGTCAAGGACGAATTGCCGGATGGCCTCCGGGTCGTTGCTGATCAATGTGTCCGGAATCTGGAACCCTACCAGCGATGCCTGGCGCAGCTGCTGGATTTTGCTTTCCCCGTTCCAACGAACCGCTGGCGAATGCAGCCAGCGCGCCGACGCCCCCAGGGGCGACCAGAAGAATCCGAAGAACGCGGCGTTGTCCACCGCAGCAAATCTCCGGTCATCGGGGTGCAGCCAGTCCGGCAGTTCCATCTTTCCAATGCGGCGCAGCCACACGACGTCGAAATCCGTTGGCAAGTACGTGCGTCCGCACACCGTCCACTGGACCTCGCCTTGGCGGAACCGGACACTGCCCACGTGCTCCCCCGCCACGGGCGGCTCGCTCCAGACGACACAGACGTGCCCCAGCGATTCGAGCGCCGTGGCAACGGCCAGTGCATGGACGTCTTGCGTGTTGGAAATGATGAGAAGGTTCATGCCGCTCGCCGTGTCCCTGCCCTGAGTGCCGGCACCGAATCGGAGAGGGTCCAGTGCACTGGACCCTCCTTCAACGATGCTGCCCGACGCGATTTCAGTTGTCGTCGAAGGTGCGCGACGAGCCGTTGGGACCACCGCCCACGGTGATCTTCGTGCGCTTCGGCTTCTTCTTGTCGCCGTCGTCGCCGTCGTCGTCGCCACCGGAAACCTGCGAGATCTCCTCGTTGCTCAGCGCGCGCGCATGCACGTAGCCCATCAACCGCTTGGTGCTGATTTCGTTCTGCATCTTTCTGCTCCGTAGGAACAAACATGGTGGCAGCGAAAGCCGCGCTGCCTTCGGCATCCAGGGTGGGTTCACCCTGAAATCTCGGTGGTGCGATGGACCCGGGGCTCGGGCGCCCCTGTCTTTTCGGTCAAGCGGTTGCTGACGACGCAACCGCTGCGCAGGACCACGACCCGATCCGCACTGGCGATCGTGTCTGGCCGGTGCGCAATGATGATTCTGGTGATGTCCAGTCGCTCGATTTCATGGTTGATCCGGCGCTCACAGTCCACATCCAGATGGCTGGTGGCCTCGTCCAGCACGAGAATCCTGGGCTTCTTGTACAGCGCCCTCGCCAGCAAGACCCGCTGCTTCTGGCCACCCGACAGCGAGGACCCCATGTCGCCCACGAACGACTCGTAGCCCATCGGCATGGCGCTGATCTCCTCGTGGATGTGCGCCAGTCGCGCCGCCGCCATGATGTCTTCGAGACTGCCAGCCTCATCGAAGAAGGAGATGTTTTCGGCAATCGAGCCAGCGAACAGGGCATCGTCCTGCATCACGGTTCCGATGAGGCTGCGGTATTCGCTCAGGCCATGGTGAAGAATGTCGGTCCCGTTGATTTCGATCCGGCCGCTGCTGGGCTGCAAGAGTCCCAGCAACAACTTCGCCAATGTGCTTTTGCCGCACCCACTGGCCCCCACGATGCAAAGGGACTGCCCCGCCTCAATCTCCAGGTCGACCCCATTGAGCACCAGGGGCTCCCCCTGCGCATAGCGAAAGCAAACCCCTTTGAGCGACAGATTCGGGCGCCCGGCCTCCGCGCCGCTGCGCACACTCAAGGCATTTCGCTCCGGGGCTGCCAGCGAGATGTCGGCAATGCGCTCGCCATGCAGACGCAGCATTTTCAGCTCAACCAGCTTGTCGACCAAACCGCCCATCTTCGCGGAGAATTGGTCCGCATAGGCCACGAAGGCAACGACAATTCCGGCCGAGAACCGGCCCTGCATCGTGAAGTACGCGCCCAATGCGATGAGGGACGCGCGAAGCAACCCGAACAGGCACTGGCTGACGACGGCAAACGAGAGGGTGATGCGCTGAACGACCATGTCGCGCTCTGCCATTTCGTAGGTCGCGTTGGCCAAGCGCGCGCTGCGGTCGCTCTGCTTGTTCGCGAGCTTGATCGCCTGCACGCCACGCACGGACTCCATCAGCACGGTCTGCTGCTTCGCGCCGTACACGAGTTGTTCCTCCGTGGTCCGCCACAGCGTGCGGTACATCACCCAGCGCAGCAGAATGTAGACCGCGAAAACGCCCACCACGCAGCCGGTGAGAGGCAGGCTGTAGATGCAGAGGATCCCCAGCGCCAGGATTCCCATCACGCCATCGAGCATCGCCTCGACAAAGCTGCCCGTCAGCGTGGACTGTATCGAGTGGACCGAGGAGAACCGGGAGACGACATCGCCCATGTGGCGCTTTTCGAAGTACTCCAGCGGCAGCTTCATGAGGTGGCTGAAGAGGTTGTTTGTCCACTGCGCACCCAGCGACGCGCCGAGCCAGCTCAAGATCCATGCGCGCGCCAGCGTGAGACCGGACTGGATCACGATGACCAGCATGAAGCCGACCGTCATCACGGCAAGCAGGCTGCGATCCGAGGTCACCAGCACCTGGTCGAGCACCCATTGCATCTGGAAAGGCAGGGTCAGCCCCAGCACCTCGATGCCGACGGCAAGGCCGACGATCTGCAGCAATGCGCGCTTCCAACCGAAAACGCGCCCCGTCAGCGAACGCAACGGCATCGGCTTGGGTCGCCGCGTCGTCTCGAAGTCCTCAGTGGGAATGAGTTCCAAAGCAATGCCGGTGAAGTGCTTGCTCGCCTCGTCCATCCCCATTCGGACGCGCCCTCGCGCAGGGTCATGGATCTCTATGCCCTTGTTCGTGACCCGGCTCAGCACCACGAAGTGATTGAGGTTCCAGTGCAGGATGCAGGGCACGACGGCATCGCGCAGGTATTCCATCTCGGCGCGAAGCGGCCGCGTGGCAAACCCCACGGCATTGGCGATCTGCATGACGCGGGACAAGGTCGCGCCTTTGAGCGACGTGCTGAACCGCCTGCGCATGCCGGCAAGATCGACGTGGTGCCCGTGGTATCCCGCAATCATCGTCAGGCACGCCAGGGCGCACTCTGCAGCCTCGGTCTGCATCACCATGGGAAGGCGCTTTCTCACGTGCCAATCCGCCCAGTGCCTGCCCGCACCCATCAGCCCCTCGCTAACCATGCTGGTGGTCCTCGATGGAGCGCTTTTGCAAGCCGTAGAGGGGTTCGAACAACCACTCGATCAGGCGGCGCCGGTCCAGGAGGATGTCCGCGTCGAGCGTCATCCCCGGCCGGAGCGCTTCGGGCTTGCCGTAGATCTGGACGTCCTGGCTCTTCAGGTCCACCAAGACCCGGTAGCTCGCCTCCTTGATGTCCTTGCCCGTCGTCTTGTTCGCCTCCGAGGGCGAAAGCGAGCTGCGCGACACCTGCTGTACCCGACCGAGGTACTGGCCGAACTTCTGGTACGGGTAGGCCCGATACCGGATGACGACCTCCTCTCCGGTGCGAAGGAATCCAACCGCCTGGGTCGGCACCCAGAGCTCCGCCTGCAACTTCGAAGAAGCGGGAAGAACCGCCATCATCGGCTGCTGTGCTCCCACCGACTGCCCCACATACACAGGGGCACTGGTCACCACGCCATCGACGGGCGCTTTCAAAAGCCCTGCGTTCTGCGCGGCATTTCTGGCCTGGAGTTGCATGACGTCGGCCAACTGGCGCCCGGTCTCGTTGTCTTTGCCCGCAAGCACCGCGGGCAGCTGATCCCACTGGGCCTGGAGTTCGTTCAGTTGCTGGCGCAACTGCAATCCCTGGCGGCGCAAATCCTTCAGCTGCGCCTGGTGCTGCAACGCCTGGTCGTGTTGCGTGAGGATCTGCTGCCGGCTGACGACACCGGAGTCCTGGTATCTCGACCACTGCTCGTAGAGCGCGATGGCATCTTTCGCCCGCTGGCTTTGCAGATCCGCCTGGTCATCGACCTGGCGAATCTGGCCTTGGAGCAGCTGGATCCGCTCCTGAATGTCCTTGCGCTGGATGGCGCCCATCCGATCTTGACCGGCGAGATCGTCCATCAACTTCTGGCGCTTATAGGACAACTGCTCTGCTACGGCGGAATTGACGTCGCCCATCGCAGCGCTGCTTTGCGTTTCGGAAATCTCCAGCAACGGCTGTCCGGCGTTGACGCGGTCACCCTCGCGCACGTGAATCCGCGTGACGGTGCCTGGCGACGGCGCTGCCACCATCAGCAGCCCATGGCTTGGCACCAGCGCTCCACTCACCGGTTCGTGGCGGGTGTAGCGCCCGAGAAACAGCAGCATGACGATCGCGAAAACGGCAGCGATGCTGAAGCCCACGAAAGCCCATCCAATGCGCGGCGTCTGCAAGCGGATCGATCCGACGAGCTGGCTGCGTCTGTTCTTGTAAACCTCTTCCCGGAACAAGCTGGAGCTCACACCATGGTCCTCGCGCGCCGATTCGTAGCAATGCATCGCAATCTGTGTGCGGGCTATGATGTCAGGCCACTGCCTCCCTTCCTATTGGGAAATCTATGAGTTTCCGGGTACTGATCGAAGGGTGGACCTGGCTTCCCTGGACCGTCATCTTTCCTGCCACGGTGCTGCTGTGGCACCACCGCTCGCGTGTTCTCGGTCTGTGGGCGATCGGTATCGGCTACGCGCTCGCTTCGCTGGTGGGACAGATTTCCGCACAGGTCGTGTTCTGTCTTGCAGCGTTGCTGTTCGCGGGCTGGGCGGTCGCGGATGGCCGCCCCCGCGAACTGCGCATCGCCGGGCATGCGCTGTTTATCCTGACCGCTCTGGTCCTGCGCCAGCACATCGCGCCCGGCTTCCACAACCCACTCGCACTGGAAGGCACGCTCGCCACCGGCGCGGTGCCATTCAAGGCCTACCTCAATCTCGACAAGACGCTGGCTGCGGTATGGGTCGTGGCGGCAATCGCCTGGCTGGACAACGACGGTCCGGTGAAGCGGCGCATCTGCGCGGGCATGCTCATCGGCTTGGCCACCTTCGTGCTGCTGGCGGTGCTTGCCCTGAGCGCTGGCGTGGTGCAGGTGGAGCCGAAGATCCCTCCCGCGACCTGGCTATGGGCACTGAACAACATCCTGCTGGTCTGCTTCGCCGAGGAAGTCTTGTTCCGCGGCTACGTGCAGGGCGGCCTCGCCCGTCTGCTGGCCGGCCGTCGCGGTGGCGAATGGATAGCGATCGTGGTTGCTGCCGCGCTCTTCGGCGTCTCGCACCTGGGACAGGGCCTGGCCATGCAAATGCTGGGCGCCGTCGCGGGCATTGGCTACGGCATCGCCTACCGCCGATACGGGCTGCCAGGGGCCATCGCCGCCCACGCCATTCTCAACGTGAGCCACCTCCTGCTGCTGACTTACCCCGCCCTGGCTTGAGCCGCGCGCGGCAGGAAGGCCTGCATAAATTCCACGGAGGCCGTCGCCACGGCCCCCGCGATCGTCGTCTTGTGGGGTGAGCCGATGGCGTGGGCGCCCGCGGCAAACGCCTGCGCGCGCCGGTTGGCCGGTGGTGTCCCGAGCGCATCGAACATGGCCAGCATCGCAGGCACGGAGGCCGTCTGGTCTTCACCGCCTTCCGGATCCCGGTAATACCCCAGGTACACCGGACAACGTACCCGGGGCCAAGGAGGCGCAACAGCGTTCTTCCGGAATGTCTCGCGCAGTGCCCCGAAGCCATCCGGATGGACGGTATCGGACCAGTACGCGAGGACGGCTTGCGACCTCGGACGCTGGTCTTTCCAGGGATCGTGCCCGGCACACAACTGGTCCAGCAGCGCGGGATCGGCGGCCTGCACGCCAGGCGACCAAGCCACGACCGCGGCCACGTCATCGGGCCGGGCGGCGGCAAGCCAGAGACCGAGCGTGGCGCCGAGGGAGGACCCGACGATGGCCACGGCCTCCCCCATCTCGCACGCGCGGTCCAGGGCCTCGATCGCCGACGCCTCCAGGCGCTCCGCGGTCAGCCCACGCATCGCGTCAGCAGCCTCTTCGCCGTGTCCCGGCCAGCAGTGCACGCAGAGGTTGGCGCCCACTGCGTCGGCCATCTGCTCGGGCAGTTCGCCGGCCTCACCGGGGCTTGCGGTGAAGCCATGGAGGTACAGGAGCGCGAGAGGGGTACGTACACCGGCGCCCAGACGCCATCGCTCTCTCGCTTCGTTGCCAGGCTTCACCCTTCGCTCCCGGGTGCCCGCCTGGCCGCATGGTGCCTGATGGCGGCAAGCAGTTCGTGTGCATTGATCGGCTTTGCCAGGTAGCCCGATATGCCGCTGGACATGGCGTCCCGGACCGACTCGCTGCGGGTGTCGGCCGTCAGGACGATGATCGGTGGGAGACGGGCGACGTTGCCGGCCACCTCGTGCAATGCATCCCAGCCGGACGTTCCCGGCATGTGCAGGTCCAGGAATACGATGTCCGGCGCCGCCGCCTGGATTCTGCCGACCGCGTCGCGGCCATCGGCGTGGAACGTCACGCGATGACCGGCGCGCGACAGCAGGTTGTCGATGACCACGCGATTCATCTCCATGTCTTCGAAGACCAGGCAATGCAGCGAAGGCACCCTCTCCCGGTGCTCGCTCAAAGCCTCGTGCAGGTCCAGGGACCTGCTCCTGTCCACCACCGCTGCCGGCGCCGTGAATCGCCAACGAAAGATGCTGCCGCCTGCAGGATTGTCGCTGACCGACAGGGTCCCTCCCATGGCTTCGCACACCGATCGCGCGATGTACAGGCCCAGGCCCACGCCGCCCTCTGTCCGGCTCGAACCGGAACTGAGCTGCTGGAACGGGGCAAAGATCGCCTCCTTCTTGCTGTCTGGAATGCCTATCCCCGTGTCGACGACGGTCACCAGCATGTCCCAACGGCCTTCGACCGGTGTCCCAGCGATCGTCAGATCCACCGTGCCTCCCGCTGGCGTGAACTTGATGGCATTGGTGACCAGGTTGGTGATGACCTGCTCGATGCGGCCCTCGTCGCCCGTCAGGCACGGCGTTTCGGGCGCCTCGATCTGCCATCCGATGGTCACCCCCTTCGCGGACGCCGTGTTGGCGCACACGGCTTGCACCGTGCTCATCACGTCCCGCATGTTGAGCGGTTTCTCGACCAGCCGCAGCCGGTCGCCATCGATGCTGGCGACGTCAAGGACCTCGTTCACCCGATGCCGCAGCGCGTTCGCGTTGGCGCTGACCACCTGCATCAGGTCCTGTTGCTCGCGTTGCAGGGAGCGCGCGTCGATGAGTTGCGCGCAGTTGATGATCGCGTTGAGCGGTGTGCGCAGTTCGTGGCTCATGGTGCTGATGAAGCGGCTTTGCGTCTCGCGGGACGCCAGGGCCTGGAACGCGATCTCCTGCATGGCCAGAACCATGCGGGCCACCATGAGCGGCAACACGACGGTCAGCGCCACCGCGTAGACGAAATAGGCCGGCCGGGACAGCCAGTATCCCTGCGGGGCCGTCAACAACAGCAGCACGAAGATGCCGATCAAGGCGGGCTTGATCGCTTTCTTCCCATAGCGCGCAACGGCCGCGATGGCAATGAAGGGCAAGAAGGCGTTGAGCCAGATCAGCAGGATGAACGAGTAGTAGGTCTGTATGCCGATGACCAGAAGGTTCATGGAGAACCCGGCGCCGTCCAGCCAATCGCTCGCCGGGATGACGCGGCGGCGCACGAGCACCATCCAAACCAGCGAGACCACCAGCAAGGCGGCCGTTACAGGAAACACCGACCGCGCCTCCTCCTGCAGGATCGGCTGCGGCCCATACATCCAGCCACCGCTCCACACCGTCACGATGGCCTGGATGATGAAGCGGCCGATGCATGCCCGGTACTCCAGGAAGGATTCAAAGATCCGGACCAGCCGATCGTTCTTGAGCTGCTTGGCCGCCAGGATCAGGCCGGGCGCCTCCAGCTGCGCTGCATCACCTCGCATAACGGCTCACGCCCCCCGTGCTTCGGCCAGCGTTTCGCGAAAGCCCGTGATGAGCTTGAGCGCTGCGTTCGCCAAGGCGTGGTAGCGCCGCGCGACCACGATCCTGTCCACCCCATGGCAGAAGTCCGAGCGCAGCCGCTCGCACGCCTGCAGCAGTTGCGCGGCGCCCGCGGGCGCCAGCGCGTTCTTCAACGCGTGGATCTGGTCGAGGATGCTCTCTTCGCTCGTGTCTGGGACGTGGATCGTGCACGTGCCGATGCAACGCTCGATCTCCCCAAGCACTGCAGCCACATAGTCGGGCAGGCTGTCCGAATTGAGGTGGAGCATCAGGTCAAGCATCGAGCCTGGCTGCACGTGCGGCTGGGCATGGAATGGGTCGTTGTTGCGGGCCGCCGATGCGGGAGTCGCCGAACCACCCTGGGCCCGGCGCGGCCAGTCGAGTTTGTGCAAAAGCTTGTGGACGACGGATGTCATCGGACCATTCCTCAGATCGGCTGGAGCCGCGAGCACGATCTTGATCTGCGGGCCGACGCGCCGGTGCGGCCGGTGCTATCTGTCTACGAATCGAGACAGAACCCCCTGCGCGCCGACAGGCATATCAGCGTCCACGGCCCCCAAATCCATGGGCCTTGGGGGGCGGCGCGCCTGCGCTCGCCCAAAAAAACGCCCGCGGTGCGTGCTGGACATGGCTTGCAAGGCATCGACGATGAAGACCATGCGCGCAAGAGCATTGCGCTCTGTGGAAAGCGCGCCGAACCACCCCATGGCCATGTTTGATAACTGTATATTTGAACAGTGTTTTGCGAACTCATCCAACTTCGACGCAACGGGCTGCGGCTGCGCCCTGATGAATGGCCCGCTCCGCTCATAGGCGAGCTGCGTCTGTTCTACTGGCAACAGCGACAAACCAACCTGCGCCGAACCCTCCGGGACCTGAGCCTGTGGGTCGGCTGGGGCACCACGTGCGCGCCAAAATGCAAAATCCTGGACCCCGTTCTGATCGATCTCGTCGGCGACGGCTTCCTTTTTCGCGGCACGCAAACGCATGTCGTTGAAGATCGCGTGTATGAGCATGAGCAGCTATGGCTGTTGCGGCCGCGCCAATCGATCGATGGGCCGGCGCTGCCCCCGATCGATCTGTCCCAATGGATCAAACATGTGCCAGAGACTCTACACCCAAGCCCCATTGCGCCCTTGGTAGTTGAGTCCAGTGCCGACCTTCCGAATGCCATGGGTGGAGAAGCCCCGATATCACGGCGCAAGCCCGGGAGGGATTCGTGAATCACGCAAGGTCTCCGGACGTGGGCCTCTTCGAACTGCTCACCATGGCCCGTCAAGCGGGCGTGGTTGCTCCCGATGCGGAAATGCCCCAGCCCCTGCTGGAATACAGCTACGCGTTGGTGCAATCGTGTGCTCGGATTGGCGATCCATACGGAGACTGGGACGCCAATGCGGGGGATCACATCAGGGCTGTATTTTTTCCCTGACGCCAGACCTCAGGCGCCGATGCGGCCGAGAGAACGGCGCACAGGAGCGGCGTGCTGCCTGCCCCCTGGCGCTTCGCCACTCAGGGCTCCGAAGGCCCAGGTAGAACTTGCGAGGAACCGTTCTTGCCTTTGTCGAGATAGAACACGCACCGACTCCAGCACTGTTGAACCTCGATGGATCGACTGCTCCGGAGCACCTCGCTGATTTCGTCAATGCCCCATTTCTGTCCGTCAGGCGGTCGCACGGTCACCCTCGCCGGCAGGTGGCCACCCACGCGCATGACCAGGTAGCCGCCCGGGGGGATCTCGAAGTGCTTTATTGAACTCGGGTGGTCGCGGTCCGCATTCATCCGACGCACGTTGGCACGCAGTCTTTTTGCGAGGAGGCACAGGGCCTTGAATTGGCTACCGCTCCACAGGTCGTCGGTTCGGCGGTTGATGGCGCCAATCGGTGTTTCGCCTTGGCGCGGCGTAGCGGGATACCTTGCCTCCAGCGTGACCGCCTTGCTCAGGAACTCCAGCAGGTCGCGCGGGGCGAGTGACGCATCGATCTCCAGATCATCGGCCAGCCGGGCGTAGTCATGGCCGTAGCGCCTGGTGTCCGCCGCGAACAGCGATTCGGGACAGTGCCGGAGCCATTGGGCCAAGCCTGCCTTCAGGTACATCTCGACGGCGTAACCGAGCAGAAGGACCGATGCCCTGGGATTTCCCGAAAGCGCGATCAACTCGCTGGGCTGCGGGGATCGGTTCGGGCGCGCCCTGATCTGTCGCCGCTGGCACAGCCAGCGGGCCCGGATCGATCGTGCAGTGGTCACCAGCCCATCCCCCTCCTGGATCCAGGCATTCGCATCGAAGACCCCGTGGCTTTCCTTGCCGAGCCGCTTGGGCGTCAGTGCCGCGTTTTGAACCATTGCATCGCCTCCAACAGGGCCGGATCGAAGGATCGTCCTGGTCCTCCCTGGATTCTAGGAAACCACACCCCGCTCCGTCGCCATACCGCCGCCCTGACAAAGCGGTAGCGCGCCCGTCCCCATTGATGGCGGCATACCGGCGGACCCCGCCGCAGCATCGAGTCTCCCCACCGCCCCAGGAGACCCGACATGACCTCGCGTGCCACGGCCAGCCACGACGCTCCCATCCACCTCCCCCTGTGCGGCGTGCTGGCCGTGGCACTCCTTTGTGGCGGCGTCGCATCGGCGCACGCCGATCCCGCCATCGAACGCGAGCAACTGGCAAGCGCCATGCGCCTGCTCGACCAGGTGGACCGCATCGCCCTGGCATCGGACGCAACGGCGGCTGTGCAACCGGCCCGATACCACTTCGACTACGCCCGCCTGCGCGACGACGTGGGCCGCATGCGAGCGGGCTTTGCCAGTTACCTCACGCCCCAGCGCGCGCAGCCGCGTGACCCGTCGTCTCTGGCGGGCCATTACACCCGCGAGGACGCCCGCGAGAGCACCAGCCCTTCACCGCAGCAGGAGCGATCGCGATGACCGCGAGCGCCGATCAGATCGCCGCATTCCAGGCCAATGGCGGCTTCACGCCCTCGGCCGTCTCGGCCGTGGTGCTGAGCTTCGTGTTCGCCGTCCTGCTGCTGTGGGGCGTCTGGGCCATGCGCACGGCCTATGTCGGCTGGGCCGAGCACCGGACTTCGCAACGGCAGTTCCTGGGCGTGATCGCCCGCTTCCTCGCGATGTACGTGGTGCTGAGCTTCTTCCTGCTTTCCTGATGACTCCGAAGGATTCGCCATGAACACTTCCACTCGCCTTCGCTTCCGTGCTGCGGGCATGGCTGGCACCGCGCTCGCGGCCACCCTCCTGCCGCTGGCCCAGGCAGCACGCGCCTCAGGCCTTCCCACCATGGAAGACCCCTCGCGCGGTGCCGGCAGCGGCATCCTCAAAACCTTACAAAACTACGGCTACGACATCGTGCTGCTGGTGGCCCTGCTGGTGGTGGCGTCGATGTTCATCGGCGTCTGCTACCACGCCTACACGCGCTACTCGGAAATCCACACCGGCCGCGCGACGTGGGGCCAGTTCGGCCTGACCGTGGCCGTGGGCGCGATGCTCCTGGTGGTGGGCATCTGGCTGCTCACCAAGGCCACGGCGATCCTGTAATGGCTCCCCCTGACACACCGCGCGACGGCCTCGTGGCCTTCCTGCCGCATCGCCTGAACCGCCAGCCCGTGGTCGTGCGCGGCCTGACCGCCGACGAGCTCTGGATCTGCGCGGGCCTGTCCGCCGCGGCCGGGCTGATCGCAGGCCTGCCGCTGGCCTGGCTCACGCGCAGCGTGGCCATGGTGCCGACGATGATCGTGGCGGGCATCGCCGCGGGCGTGTTCATCGGCGGCGGTCTCCTGCGCCGGCAAAAGCGCGGGCGCCCCGACACCTGGCTGTACCGGCAGATGCAGTGGCAGCTGGCGCTGCGCCATCCCCATTGGGCGGTGCGGTTCGGTGGCCGTGGCCTGGTGACCCGCACGGGTGGCTGGACCACGCGCCGGACGTCGCGCATTCGGCGCCCCCGGCCGCGGGGCCGAACGCCATGAGCCGCTTCAAGAACGAAGTGGCGCACCTGCAGGCCCACGTCACCACCCTGCGGCGTGGCGGGGCGGCGCTGTTCGCCTTGGCGCTGCTGCTGGGCCTGGGCTGGTGGAACGCGCCGCGCCACCTCACGATCCACGTGCCGCCGGATCTGCGCTCGGGCAGCACGCGCAAGTGGTGGGAGGTGCCGCCGGAGAGCGTGTATGCGTTCGCCCTCTACGTCTTCCAGCAGCTCAACCGCTGGCCCACCAATGGCGAGGACGATTACCCGCGCAACCTGCGCGCCCTGTCCGCCTACCTCACGCCCGCCTGCCAGGCCCTGCTGCAGCAGGACTACGAAGCCCGGCGCAGCAACGGCGAGCTGCGCCAGCGCGTGCGGGGCCTGTACGAGTTGCCCGGCCGCGGCTACGGCGACGATCCCGCGGCGCGGGTCAAGGTGCTGTCGGAGCGCGATTGGGTGGTCACCCTGGACGTCAGCGCCGACGAGTACTACGGCGGCGAGCAGGTCAAGCGGGCGCTGGTGCGCTATCCGCTGAAAGTGGTGCGCCTGGACGTCGATCCCGAGCGCAACCCGTTCGGGCTCGCGCTGGACTGCTACAGCGGCGCACCACAGCGCATCGCGCCGCCCACGCCTGCAGCCTCGGCGCCAGCCCCGGCCACGCTGCCCTCCACGCTCGCGCCCACCACCCCAACCCCCACGCCGTCCGGAGGCCATCCATGAAGCGCTTCGTCCTGCCCCTGGCGCTGGGCGCCTGCGTCCTGTGGGGCGGCGCGCCCGCGGCGCACGCGCTGCAGATCCTGCGCTGGGAGCGCCTGCCGCTCGCCGTGCCGCTGCGCATCGGCGAAGAACGCGTCCTCTTCATCGACCGCAACGTGCGCGTCGGCGTGCCGGCCGAGATCACCGACCGCCTGCGCGTGCAGAGCGCGGGCGGCGCGATCTACCTCAAGGCCAGCGAGGCGATCGAGCCGACGCGCCTGCAATTGCAAGACGCCGACAGCGGTGCGCTGATCCTGCTGGACATCGCCGCCGAGCCGGCGAAGGAGGGACAGGCACCGCTGGAGCCGGTGCGCATCGTCGAGGGCGAGGCACCGGGTCCCCGCTATGGCGCGCGCGATCGCGAAGGCGGCGCTGCCGAGACCGAACCGCCAGCCGATGCCACGGCCCCATCGACATCGGAGGCCGCATCCACCGCCCGGCGCGAAACCCCCATCGCGGTGGTGCTCACCCGCTACGCCGCGCAGAACCTGTACGCGCCCTTGCGCACCGTGGAGCCCGTGCGCGGGATCACGCAGGCCACCCTGCGCCGCGGCCTGGACCTGGACACCCTGGCACCGTCCCTGCCCGTGCGGGCGAAGCCGCTCGCCGCCTGGCGCATGGAAGACCAATGGGTCACGGCGGTCCGCCTGACCAATACCTCGCCGCGCTGGATCGACCTCGATCCGCGCACGCTGCTGGGCGACTTTGTGGCCGCGACGTTCCAGCACCCGGGCCTGGGACCGGCGGGCGATCCGACCGATACCACGGTGCTGTACCTGGTGACGCGCGGGCGTGGCCTGGCCGACGCCTTGCTGCCGCGCATCAGCCGCATCGACGCCGCGCAGAACCTGCCGCGCGCTTCCGGCAGCGAGGCGGATGCGCAGCCCTCCCCGGGAGACCCCCATGCAAAGTAACGGCCTGCTCAAGTGGCTGATGATCCCGATGGCGGCCCTGCTGGTGTTCGTGGGGATCCAGGTGTTTTCCGGGGGCAAGACCGATCGCGCGGCCTCGGGTGAGGTGGCGGCCCAGCTCACCCCGGAGGAGATGAAGGCACTCGGCATCGATGGCGACACGCCGCGCGACACGGTGGCCACGCTCGTGGCGCAGGTCAAGCAGTTGCGCAACGAACTGCAGACCTCGCTGGGCGACAACAAGAACCAGCGCGCCGAGAACGAGCGCCTGCGTCAGCGTGAGAGCGCCATCGACCAGCGCATCCAGGCCGCGCTCGACAGCGAGCGCAGCCGCCTGCAGCAAGAGCGCGACCAGGTGGCCGGTGACAAGCAGCAGACCCAAGGGCTGCTACAGGACCTGCAGCACAAGCTCGACCAGATGGGCGGCAAGAACGGCAATGCGGACCTGCCGGTCGGCCTCGGACTCGAAGAGGGCGATGGCAAGGGATTCGGCACGGCCGCCGGCTCGCGCGGGGTGCGCTGGATCGAGCCCGACGATGCGCGACCGGAAGGCGCCAAGGGTGCGGCGGCGACCGGCAAGGCGGACCGGTTTCCGATGCACTTCGGCGCGGCCGATCCCGCTGGAGGCCCATCGGCCCTGTCCTCGGCGGCGGCCCTGGCCGATGCCGGCGCGTCGGCGAAGACCTCGGCCAAGGCGGTCTATACGGTCCCCACCAACGCGACGCTCATGGGATCGGTCGCGATGACGGCCCTGATCGGGCGCGTGCCGGTCGATGGCACCGTCAACGATCCCTATCCGTTCAAGGTCCTGGTAGGGCCGGACAACCTCACGGCCAACGGCATCGACCTGCCGGAGGTGGCGGGCGCCGTCGTGAGCGGCACCGCATCCGGCGACTGGACGCTGTCGTGCGTGCGCGGCCAGATCCGCTCCGTAACGTTCGTGTTTCGCGACGGCACGATCCGGACGGTGCCCGAGGACAAGGGCCAGGGGGGTAATACCCAAGCCACCGCGGGCACGGGCAACGCCGCCGATGGCCACGGCCCCATCCTGGGCGGCCTGGGTTGGATCAGCGATCCGCACGGCATCCCCTGCGTCAGCGGCGAACGCCGCAGCAACGCGCAACAGTACCTCGGCTCGCAGGCCCTCATCACCGCCGCTGGCGCCGGCGCCGCCTCGCTGATCAAGAGCGACAGTGGCAACGTGGCGGTGGTCAGCAACGGCACTGGCGCCCTGGGCACGGTGGGCATCTCCGGCAACGAAGCCATGGGCCGCATCCTGGGCGCTGGCGTGCAGGAGATGTCGCAGTGGGTGAACAAGCTCTATGGCCAGGCATTCGCCGCCGTCTACGTGCCGCCCGGCGCCCAGGTCGCCATCCACCTCGAACAACCCTTGCAGATCGATTACGACGCGCAGGGACGCAAGGTCAACCACACCCTCGGAGGCGCACATGCGACGGACCTGGACTAAGCCCACGGCAGCCGGGGGGGCGCTGTTCGCCCTGTCGCTGGCCCTGCTCACGGGATGCGCCACCCACAAGGAAGCGCTGCTGTCCCACGGCGATCGCACCATGCGGGATGTCTGGGACCAGGAGACGGGCGGCGGTGGCGGCAGCGCCAACGGGCCGGCCGCGCGGCAACTGCTCGATGCGCGCCAGGTGCTGCGCCGCCCGCTCACCGAGGCCGACCGGCAGGCCATGCCGGCCGAGAACATGGCGTACACCCGCACTGCGCAGAACGAGATCTATCGGCAGTTCCACCGGCTGCCGAATCCCGACCTGGTGATGTACGTCTTCCCGCACCTGGCGGGCACCGATCCGGTGCCTGTGCCCGGCTACAGCACGGTGTTCCCGCTGTACCAGCGCATCCAATACGCGATGCCGGGCGAGCGCGTGGAGGACTATTGATGCTGCGGCGACCGCGCTGGCCGTGGGTCCGCCAGGACGCCGGGGCCGAGGCCCGCCGCGATCCTGCGGGGAGCGATTCCGGGGGGCCGGATGCCTGGGAGCGGCACGTCGCCGAATTGGCAGCGCACGGCATTCCCGCGCCGGGTGCCCGTGCACGCGATCCGGGCCGGCCGCGCGCTACGCTGGCCGACGAGCGCGCGCTCTACGGCGTGGCCCCTTCGTTCGTGGACCTGCTGCCGTGGGTGGAGTACCTGCCCGAATCGCGCAGCGTGCTGCTGGACGATGGGGTCTCCGTGGCGGCGTTCTTCGAGCTGACGCCGATCGGCACCGAGGGGCGCGAGATGCACTGGCTGTGGCAGGCGCGCGATGCGCTGGAGAACGCGCTGCAGGATGCGTTCGACGAGCTGGACGATCACCCGTGGGTGGTGCAGCTCTATGCCCAGGACGAAGCCGACTGGGAGGGCTATCTGCGCGACCTGGACGCCTACCTGCAGCCGCGGGCACGGGGCACCGCGTTCACCGCGTTCTACCAGCGCTTTCTTGCCCACCACCTGCGCGCGGTCGCAAAACCGGGCGGCCTGTTCGAGGACACGGCGGTGACGCGCCTGCCCTGGCGCGGCCAAGCACGCCGGGTGCGGATGGTGGTGCACCGCCGTGTTCCGAGCACCAGTGCCCAGCGCCGTGGCCCGTCCCCGGAGCAGGCCCTGGCGACGGTATGCGACCGGCTGCAGGGCGGCCTGTCGAACGCGGGCGTGCGTGCGCAGCGCCTGGGCGCGGCCGACATCCACGCCTGGCTCCTGCGATGGTTCAACCCCTGCCCGACGCTACTGGGCGACACGGCCCAGGACCGGGAGCGCTTCTACGAGCTCACGCGCTATCCGACCGACGAAGAGAGTGAGGAAGGCGAGATCGAACTGGCGAGCGGCACCGACTTCGCGCAGCGCCTTTTCTTCGGCGCGCCGCGCTCCGATGTCGCCAACGGGCTCTGGTGGTTCGACGGCATGCCGCACCGTGCGGTGGTGATGGACAGGCTGCGCAGCGCACCGGGCACGGGCCACCTCACCGGCGAGACGCGCAAGGGCGGCGATGCAGTCAACGCGCTGTTCGACCAGATGCCGGAGGACACGGTGGTGTGCCTGACGCTGGTCGCGACGCCGCAGGACGTGCTCGAATCCCACCTCAACCACCTGGCACGCAAGGCGGTGGGCGAGACGCTGGCCTCCGAGCAGACGCGGCGCGACGTGCAGGAGGCACGCGGGCTGATCGGCAGCGCCCACAAGCTCTACCACGGCGCCCTCGCCTTCTACCTGCGCGGGCGCGACCTGGCGCAGCTGGACGAGCGCGGCGTGCAGCTGGCCAACGTGATGCTCGGCGCCGGCCTGCAGCCGGTGCGCGAGGACGACGAGGTGGCGCCGCTCAACACCTACCTGCGGTGGCTGCCGTGCGTGTTCGATCCGGCCAAGGACACGCGCAAGTGGTACACGCAGCTGATGTTCGTGCAGCACGCGGCGAACCTGGCCCCCGTGTGGGGCCGCAGCCAGGGCACGGGCCATCCGGGCATCACGCTCTTCAACCGCGGTGGCGGCACCGTGACCTTCGATCCGCTCAACCGCCTGGACCGGCAGATGAACGCCCATCTGTTCCTGTTCGGGCCCACCGGCTCGGGCAAGAGCGCCACGCTCAACAACCTGCTCAACCAGGTGATGGCGATCTACCGGCCACGGCTCTTCGTGGTGGAAGCCGGCAACAGCTTCGGCCTGTTCGGCGACTTCGCCAAGCGGCTCGGGTTGACGGTGCATCGGGTCAAGCTCGCTCCCGGCGCCGGCGTCCGCCTTGCGCCCTTTGCCGATGCGCGGCGCCTCGTCGAGACGCCGAGCCAGGTGCAGACCCTGGACGCCGATGCCCTGGACGAGAACCGCGAGCACGGCGCCCCCGCTCCCGAGCACGACGAACAGCGCGACGTGCTGGGGGAGCTGGAGATCACCGCGCGCCTGATGATCACCGGCGGGGAGGACAAGGAGGAGGCGCGCATGACGCGCGCCGACCGCAGCCTGATCCGCCAGTGCATCCTGGATGCCGCCCGCCGCTGCGCGGCATCGGCACGCACGGTGCTGACCCGCGACGTGCGCGATGCGCTGCGCGAGCGCGCAAGCGACACCACGTTGCCGGAAAGCCGGCGCACCCGGCTGCTGGAGATGGCCGATGCGATGGACATGTTCTGCCAGGGCGTGGACGGGGAGATGTTCGACCGCCCCGGCACGCCCTGGCCCGAGGCCGACATCACCATCGTAGACCTCGCCACGTTTGCGCGCGAGGGCTACAACGCGCAGCTGTCGATCGCCTACATCTCGCTGATCAACACCGTCAACAATCTCGCCGAGCGCGACCAATTCCTGGGCCGGCCAATCATCAACGTGACGGACGAGGGCCACATCATCACCAAGAACCCGCTGCTGGCGCCCTACGTAGTCAAGATCACCAAGATGTGGCGCAAGCTCGGCGCCTGGTACTGGCTGGCGACGCAGAACCTGGACGACCTGCCGCGCGCCGCGGAACCCATGCTCAACATGATCGAGTGGTGGATCTGCCTGTCCATGCCGCCGGACGAGGTCGAGAAGATCGCGCGGTTTCGGGAGCTCAACGCGGCGCAGAAGGCGTTGATGCTGTCGGCACGCAAGGAGTCCGGCAAGTTCACCGAGGGCGTGGTGCTGTCGAAGTCGATGGAGCTGCTGTTCCGTGCGGTGCCGCCCAGCCTCTATCTGGCGCTCGCGATGACCGAACCGGAGGAGAAGGCCGAGCGCTTCGCGCTGATGCAGCAGCACGGGATCAGCGAACTGGATGCCGCATTGCGCGTGGCCGAGAAGATCGACCGGGCGCGCGGGATCGAGCCGCTGTCGCTCGATGCGCTGGGCTGAAACGGAGAGCGGACATGCAGCGTTTCTCCGGCTGGCGCGCCCTCCTGAGGCGACTGGAATGGCCGACGGTCTTGGCCATCTCGCTGGTGGTGGCGGCGATCGTGCTGGCGGTCTGGCCGCTGCATCCCAGGCAGGGCGCGACGCCTGCGGCCACCGCGACCCAAGCACCACCGCTGCCACCGGGACCGCCGTGGATCCATGGGCGGGCCGATGCGCGCTTCACGGTCACGTTGTATGCGGACCTGGAGTGCCCGTACTGCCAGGAGTATTTTCCGCAACTCAAGCGGTGGATCGATGCGAACCCGGATGTGAACCTGCAGTGGCACCACTTGCCGCTGGCCATGCACGAGCCGGCCGCTGGGAATGAGGCGCGCCTGGCCGAGTGCGCGGGAGAGGTCGAAGGACAGGTGGGTTTCTGGAAGGCTGTGGAGTGGATTTACGGACACACGCAGGGTGAAGGCCAAGGTCTGCAGGCCGGTGCTACCTATCCTGGCATGACGCCAGCGCTGCAGGCGTGCCTGGGCAGTCCACGCCCGCAGGAGGTTATGCAGCGGCAAACCGAGGAAGCGCAACGCGCACGGGTGAGCGGGACCCCTTCGTTGCAGCTGCAGGATCGCCGAACGGGCAAGGCAATGACATTGGCCGGGCCGATCGAAGACGATGCACTGCTTTCAGCGATGGACCTGCTGACGCACTCCGAGAAGTAGACATTTGGGGGGCGTGACAAGCAACACGCTCACTACCGTGTTCGGTCGGGCTATCCTCCGTTGACGCCTGCAAGAGAGCCTTCCAATGCGGGGCCATATTGGGGGATCGAGTGTGCCGCTCAATCTCCCCTGAGCTGCATGCGGCAGGGTTAGTCTCGATCTGGCAAAGCACTACGGGGTGCAACACTATTGGTCAAAAGTAGTGCTCGCCACGCGAAGCCGGGCTCAGGGAGCCTTGGTATGCGGACTGGCACTACACACATGGGGGGAGCGTCATGGTGGAGTACTGCGACCTTGTGATGAAAGGTGGGATCACCAGCGGGGTGATCTATCCAAAGCTGATTGCCCGGCTTGCATCGAAGTACCAGTTCAAAAATATCGGCGGCACGTCCGCAGGTGCCATCGCGGCCAGCGCCTGCGCCGCTGCCCAATACGGCGTGCACCATGGCAATCCGCAAGCCTTCGAGACGCTGACAAAACTGCCCGATCTGCTGAGCGAGAAGATCACCGCCGATCATCGCTCCAAGCTGTTCACTCTCTTCCAACCCGCTCCAAGTGTCCGACGACATTTCGGCGTGCTGGTGGGTATGTTGAACAAAGATTCGCGTGGAGCTGTGCAGGCGGTTCTTGGCGGTCTCATCCGCATGTACAAGACCTCCGTGGTAATCGGAGTCCTACTGGGCAGCCTGCTGCTGTACCCGTTCATTGACGCACTCCTCCCCATCGTCGGCGAGTGGAAGCACGTTGCGGCTTCCCTTGGGCTGGCGCTGCTCATCACCGGAATGACTGCGCTGTCAGTCCGCAGTTTTATACGGGGAAAGACAGTGCATGCCCTACTCTGGGCTGCAGCACTTCCGCTTCTGGTGTTTACGGCGCTGATGGTAGCAACAGCACACGGCTCGGTCCTTCGCCTGGGTGCATACACGGTGGGAACGATTGCGGTGACCTTGCTGTACCAAGCCGCCGTCTGCACCGCGATTGTCGGCTTTTTTCGTGCGTAGTCTCTTGCGAGGACTGCACGGCAATCACTACGGTCTATGCAGTGGCCGAACACCTGATGATGCCGCCTCGGAAAATCATCAAGAAGGTTTGACCAACTGGCTGACGAACTACCTCAATGCGCTGGCAGGCCTGTCCCCTGATGCCCCCCCACTCACCTTCGGACAGCTGTGGGGACATGCCGACCCCACCCAGCCGCGAGCCATCAATTTGGAAGTCATGACCACTGCGATTTCCCAGCAGATGGTCTACTCCATTCCGTTTCGGGACGGTACTCCACCGTTCTATTACGACCCCGAAGAGTGGAGTCTGCTGTTTCCGAAGTCGGTGATGGATGCCTTGAAACAGGCCCATTCCCACAGCAGCGAAAACGAAGAAAAATCGCTGGAGGTGCAGAGCGCTAGCGGCAAGACGTTGCGCCCTCTGCCAAGGAATGCCGGCTTGCCGTTGGTGGTAGCGGTCCGAATGAGCCTAAGCTTCCCACTCCTTCTGTCTGCGGTGCCACTGCATGCGATCGACTGGAGCCTCAAGGACAATGCGCAGCGCAAACGAGAAAGTCGCCCGCTCCTGGCCAAGCGGGTTTGGTTCTCCGACGGTGGCATCGGCAGCAACATGCCACTGCACATGTTCGACTCGCTACTGCCTGGTCACCCCACTTTCGCAGTCAATCTGAAAGCGGAGCATCCGGACCACCAGATCAGCACCCCAGAGGCGGCCAACAACGCCAGTGGCCGCGTCTATCTGCCAGAAGACCGGCGTGGCGGAATGCAGCGCTACTGGCAGCCTGCCGACGACACCGCGCCACTGAGTGGGCTGATCGGCTTCTTCAGCAGCATCGTCAACACCATGCAGAGTTGGCGCGACGAGATCATGTTTCCCTATCCGGGGTTTCGCGAACGTATCGTCCAGATCAGCCAACGGGACGGCGAAGGGGGGCTGAATCTGGACATGCCCAGCGACACCATTGAGGCGCTCGGAAACGCCGGAGCCATGGCCGCAGACCGATTGATCGACAGCTTCCACCCATCTGGAGCCCAACACGCAGAAGGATGGCGGCGACACCAGGAAGCACGATTGACAACACTGCTTGGCACGCTTCAGCCCGCCAGCGAAGCCATCGGCCCTGCACTGCAGAGCGGTGTGTGGCACACCGTCGTAGACACGATCGCCTCCTATGAAGCCGATGAGCGCCAACTTGCAAAGGAATATCTGAACGAACTGCAAGTGTTGGGCGCGCTCGGTGCCAGGCACAGACCGTCGATGCAGGATGTAGCGCCAAAGCCTTTGGCCCAGTTGAAGATCTCACCAAGGATTTAGCAACTCCAGGGGCTTGGAGCATCTCCGCATAACGCATAGCAGTCGCCCTGGTACTACCCACGCCAAATGGACTCAAGAGAAAAGCGCAAGGAGGACGAAACATGCAGTACATCGAAAGAGAGACAGAGCCACCACCCGAATTACTGAGGGGAAGCGCGGCCACACTACAGCGCGAGACGCTCGCCAGATTCATGGCAGACACCGAGGAAAAGCGCAGTCAGTCAAAGATCTATCGCTCCGAATTGAACTTTGAACACCCCAGCCTCAAGATCGCGCTCGCAAGACTTTTCCACGGCCGCTGTGCATTCTGCGAAGCGGAGCGCGAGACAACGCCATATCACTTCAGACCTCCCGAGGAAGCCCTCCCCTACGAGCGCAGCGAACAGGCTCACCTGTACTACAGTTGGCTGGCCTTGGCTTGGCAGAACTTCTACGCCATCTGCTCGTCGTGCAGGCCCAGGGAAACAAACTATTTCCCGGTGCTTGGCAAGCGGGCAGAGATTCCGCGCCCCGCATTGTTTGACCAGTTCGCTAGCAACAACAATGGGCTGTGGCCCGCGACGGACTACCCTCCCAGGGAGAAGCCGTTGCTCCTCGATCCCTGCACGGATCGAAATGTCCATACCCACCTTTGGGTAGGAAAGGATGGTGCGCTCTGGGGCCTCACGCGACGAGGGACCTTCACAATCGAGCACTTTCATCTGAATTCTTGGGAACTTGCCGAAGAACGGCGCCGTCAGCACACGCGATACTTCGAGGAACTCCTGGAACGGCTCTCATCACCTTACGGTGACATGCCAAGTCGCGTTTTCGATTTCCAGAAGCTGGAGTTCGGAGGAACTTGGTATTTGCTATTGCGCCGACTGGCAGCCGCACTCGGCGCGAGAAAGGGTACCCGCCCAGTTTTGGCGATGAGCCGTATTGAACGCGTGTTTCGCCAGCTCAAGGGCACTAGCGATGCATACGATCGCCTCACCCGCTGCTGGTCTGAACTCAGCGAAGAGGAGCCGCCGAATCCAACGGATATCCCGGAGAGCTGGCACCGACCCAGCAAAGCGACGATTTCCGAAATCAGCATCGAGAACTTCAAAGCCATCGAAGGCATCCACATCAAGCTTCAAGATCCGGAAGATGTTCGCTCGGACCGAGACACCCCACGCAGCCCATCAGCCCTGATTTTGGGCGAGAACGCTGCCGGAAAGAGTTCGATCCTGGAAGCCATCGCACTGACACTGGCAACACCTGCTGCACGCAACGCACTCGGGCTGACGGCGCGCAATTTTGTACTTTCACCCTACCTGCTCGGCGCTCCGGACTCACCAGCGATCAGTTCTGCGAAGGTGACCATTCGCCTTTCGGACGACTCCACTCGAACACTGCGCATTCAGCACGAGAGGATGGTCGATCCTACGCCTGGGAATCAAGATGTCGTTCCCGTCTTTGCCTATGGGGCATTCCGGCAGTACCAGCATCGGCAGAGTCGCAAAAGCTCTCCCGCAGCATTCATTCGCAATCTCTTTGATGCCAGTGTACTTCCCAACCCGGAACGATGGCTTCTGGAGCTGAGCAAGGAGCAGTTCGCAATGGTGGTCAGAGCGCTCCGCGACATCCTCTCGATCGAAGGGGAATTCGAGGTCATCGATCGTGACCTGGAAGGAAAGCAATGCTTCGTCGTGACTGCCACCACTGTCGAAGGCCTGCCATTGGTCAAAAGCCCCCTCAACGTGGCTTCCTCGGGCTTCCGATCCGTTCTGGCGATGGCATGCGACGTGATGCGCGGGCTCATGAATCCCAAGGTCCACAAAGACTTCGACAGCCTGGATGCAGCAACAGGCGTGGTCCTGATCGACGAGGTCGAGGCCCACCTGCATCCGCGATGGAAAATGCGCATCATGCGCGGACTCCGAAGGGCACTCCCCAACGTGACGTTCATCGCAACCACCCATGATCCGCTGTGCCTTCGCGGCATGAATGATGGCGAAGTGGTCGTACTGCGACGGGCCAACTTGGAACACGGATTGACCGGCGCGGGACTGTCTATGCGCGTCGAGGCACAGACCAAACTCCCTTCCATTTCCGAACTCCGGGTGGAACAGCTGCTGACCTCCGATCTCTTCCAACTCCATTCCACTGACGATCCTCAGATGGAAAGCCAGTTGGCGCACATTGCCGATCTACTCGCCATGGCACCCAACGACTTGACGGACGAACAGCGCGAGGCTGTCGATGAATTCAACAACGACATCGCTTCGGCCATGCCGATTGGAACTTCCGAAGCCCAGCGGATCGTGCAGGAGGCAGTCGCCGACTACTTGCAGCAACGGTCCAGAATCCCGAAGGAGCGAGGGGCTCAACTGAGAGAGAGCGTCAAAGCGCGCATCGTGCAGGCACTCCAGGGAGTGCAGTGATGCGCAAAGTGGACCGAGGCACAGTCAGTGCACCAGCTTGCCTGACCGCCAAAGACAAGCAGGGAAAGACCGAGAAAGACCGGGCGCAAGACCACCAGAACAATGCTTCAGCTGACAAGGGGACCTTCGACTTCGCCGTCTACAAGCACGAGGAGGTCAAGAAGCAGCTCGCATTGCTCTTTCACGGGAAATGCGCTTACTGCGAAACCTTTTATCCCGCGTCCGCCCCCGTGGACATCGAGCATTACCGGCCCAAAGGCGCCGTGAGCGAAGACCCTCAACACCCTGGCTACTGGTGGTTGGGGATGAGCTGGGAGAACTTGCTTCCGAGCTGCATCGATTGCAATCGAAGACGCAAGCAGCGCATCGTCTCCGGCTCCACGAGCTTGGCGCAGTTGTATGCCAACGGGGGGCTCGGCGGCACCTCCATGGCCTCGACCCAGTCCGGGAAGAAGGACAGTTTTCCGCTGGCGACGGGAAGCAAACACGCCCAATCCGAGAAGGATTTTCCAGGCACCGAAAAGCCGCTCCTATTGGATCCAACCCAAGACGATCCCCGGGACCATCTGCATTTCCACATCGATCGCAAGTCGCCGTTGGGCCTTGTATTGGCAGGTCGTCCAGGGCATCCCAGCGAACGCGGCGCCACCTCCATCCAGATTTACGGACTCAACCGCTTGGGCCTGGTCCAGGATCGCACCAGGGTGCTGCGCCAACTGGAGTTCATGGGAAGCCTGGCCATAGAGCTGGGCAACATCATTGAAGAGTTGAAGATAGAACCTGTGGCAGCCGCGCTCATGGCATTGCCAACCCCGGACATCCCACAGCGCTTGCAGCTGCTGCAAGACAGAATATTCGGCGAGATGCGCCAGATGGCACATCCCACCGCGCCTTACTCGGAAATGGTGCGAAGCTGGATCGATGAGTTCGTGGCAGACCTATAAAGATCGTAATGAACAAATGCATTTCGCAATTGCCTGTGTCCATGGCGCCACTGCAGTCGCGCAGTCTGCAAGATCTTCCTCGCTCATCCCATGTTTTTCATTGGAGGCGATGAAATCCAATCAAGACAGGATATTTCGGTAGCCGCGCTGAGCATTGCGGTTCATCAAGCGAATCAATATATACCGAGGCAAAGCGCGTTCCTGATGGAGCCCGCTGCGGCAACAAGTCACCATTCGCATGCAGGCAGTCGACGGGTCTCCATCGACTTCCCCCAGGCAGCCCCGATCTTCAAGGCTGCGGCGTGATCCATCCACGCTGATCGCTCCAGTCCGCATCGCGTCCACTCACCGCGAACGACCGGCACACCTGTGCCGGTGGATGCCAATCATCGTCAACCCCCGGGGGATTCCGTCCCTTGCGGGGCCGCGAACCTCCTTCTTCCATCGGAGGTTCCATGTCTACGCAACTTGCCAGAATCGATCCGCCCCACTCCACCGTCTCGTCCGGCTTCTCCGTCCCGGAGCGCCGTCTCATCCAGCGCGCCATTGCCCTGCTGGAACGCCGCATGTTCCAACGTGGCGTCCATCTTGACAGTCCGCAGGATGTTTTCGATTTCCTCCGGCTCCGGCTGGCCGGGGAAACCCACGAAGTCTTTGCGGCCGTGTTCCTGGACTCCAAGCATTGCGTCATCGCTTTCGAGACGCTGGCCCACGGCTCCATCGACCAGGCGGTGGTCTATCCCCGCATGATCGTCAAGCGCGCGATCGAGTTGAATGCCGCTGCCTTGATCCTCGCGCACAACCACCCCTCCGGTGACACACTTTGCAGCGAAAAGGACCGCGCGGTGACCGACCGGCTGCGCACCGCATTGTGGTCTGTCGATATTCGTGTCATTGACCACGTCATCGTCGGCAAGGGCACGCCCTACTCGTTCGCCCAAGACGGCCTGCTCTGACCCACGGGCGCCCCCACCGGGCGCCCGCTCTTCTCGACCCACCAACAAGGTGGGGTTGCGGTGGTTCCGTTTGTCGATGGCTTGCCATCGGGGCTTCGGTTCGACTTGGGGACACCCACCCGCATCCGGAGTCGACACGTGCCGTTCCCTGCTTTCTCGCTGCTCCAGCGCCTGCGCCGCCGGGCACCGCCAGTGGCGGCGCTGCTGGTCCTCCTGCCATTGGCATCGACGACCTATGCCGAAGTCCGGGTCTTCACCGACAGCGCCCATCCCGTCACCGCGCCCGCGGGCATCACCGTCACCGAACTCGACGCTCCTGCCCACCTGGTGGCCGCGCTGGGCGCAGGCTTGCCGAGCGATCCCGCGCGGGCCGAGGCCATCATGCGCCGGCGCCTCAAAGAGGACCCGCGCGGCACTCCCGCACCAGCGCAGATCGCACAAGCCTACCAGGGTCTGGCGGATGCCTACAGCGCTGGCATCACGAAACTGCCGGCGGTCATGGTCGATGGCCGCTATGTGGTCTACGGCGAGCCGAACGTCTCCCGAGCGCTGGCCCGCATTGCCGCATACCGGAGCACGCAGCCATGATGCGCTCCCGGCGGTTTCGGGCCGTGGTCGTGGGGGCGCTGCTCGCGAGCACAGGTTCCTCCTTCGCGCTCAACACGGCCACCATCGTGTCCTCGGCGTTGTCGCCGGATTGCCTGGCCTACCGCGTGGTGGGCGTGTGCTACTGGTTGTACTGCACATGGAGCGGCTGCACCGTGCGCACCTCGATCAAGGTGCAGCACTACATCCCCGACGCGGTCGTGTCGAGCTACAGCAACACGGGGGAGAACCCCTGGGTGGAAGTACGGGCCATGAGCCTGCCCAATTCCACCGCGAAGGCCGGCGGCGATGGCACGACCAATGAGGACCACGAAAACAACCTGGCCAAATTCAAGAACGCGGATGTGATCGGACACCCGGCCGGCGCCGCGTTCAGCGAGTTCGCCAGCCAGTCCGGCTACACCTGCGAGGGCGCCGGCACGCCGTTCGTCCCCTATTTGCTCAGCACCTTCGACACGCTCGCCTGGCGCTACAACGTGCCGGAGATGGCGTACCCCGAAGCCCTGACCCCCGGCATGCGCGAGATCGGCTCGCGCTCGACGGCTGACCTCTGGGGCAACGTCTATCCCCGTGGAGGGTTCCTCCATCAGAGCGATGACCATCTGGCGGGCGCGGTGGTCGCGCAGCGGGCGGGCGATGTCGTCACACGCAAAGGGCAGCCCCACGTCTACCAGCCGCTGCTCGCCAACCCACATGCAGGCTACTGGCCGGCCGGCGCGCTGCTCGAGAGCTACGCCGCCACCGGAAGGTGGCAGGAACTGACCCCGACCCTGTCCACCGGCTGCGCAGTATTTCCCAACAGAAACACCCATGTGCAGGCGCAGCGAGGTGACTACGCCTGGGCGCTGTGGCGCCCCTACAGCTGCTGCCAGCGGCGCGGCCAGGTGTTCCTGGGCAGCGTGGATTTCTTCTGAGGGCACGCCGATGAAACACCATTTTTCCCATAGGCATTTTCCTGCCGTGCGCCGGTTCGGGCCCGCCGGCCTGGCTGCGCTGACGCTGGCCGCCAGCGCGGCGTGGGCGCAGACGCGCATGGATGCGGACGGCATCGATGCCAGCGGCAACGTGCTCGGCAGCGACGTGCTGTACAGCATCGGCGGTGGCCGGGCCGTGTCCATGGGACCGGTCGGCAACATGCAGAGCATCGGCGTGGGCGCTGACTGGAACAGCAATCTGGTGTGCGGCGACATGAGCATCACCACGACGCTGCAGAACCAGCTCAACGGCGTCACCAACGGCTTCCAGTCGATCATGAGCAACGTGATCCAGAACGCCACCAGCGCGGTGGCGTCGCTGCCGGCGCTGATCATCCAGCGCGCCGACCCTGGCCTGTACAACCTGCTGACCAACGGCATCCTGCAGGCGCGTCTGGACTTCGACCGTTCGAAGATGACCTGCCGCGCGATCGCCAACCGCATGGCGGACATGGCCGGCGGGCAGACCGGATGGGACCAGTTGTCGGAGGGCATGGCACTCAAGCAGGCCGTGTCCAGCACCGATGCGGTGTCGGCCATCGAACGGGCCGAGGCGAACAAGGGCAACAGCGGCGTTCCCTGGGTGGGTGGCAGCAGCGCGGGCGGCTCGGGCCAGGCCGCCATCAAAGTGGTGAGCGACGTCACGCGTGCCGGCTACAACCTGCTCAATGGCCGCGGGGTCACCGAAACCTCCTCGATCAACGCGAACGACTGCAACGGCCGGCTGACCTGCCAGACCTGGACCTCGCCCCAGGCCGCCGCGACCTGGGCGACCCGCGTGCTGGGTGAGCGCGAGCAGCGCACCTGCCAGGCCTGCAACAAGACGGTGACCACGCCCGGCGTGGGCCTGACCCCACTCATCCAGGAAGAGTACGAGACCAAGCTCAAGGCACTGCAGGAACTGGTGAGCGGCGCCAAGCCAACGACGGCCGCCAACCTGGATGCGGCGGGCAGCGCATCGCTGCCGGTCACGCGCGGCGTGATCGAAGCGCTGCGCGACGAACCCGACCAGGACTTGCTGGGCAAGCGCCTGGCCTCGGAAGTGGCGTTGGCGAGCGTGATGGAAAAGGCGTTGCTGCTGCAGCGCACGCTGCTCACTGGCCGCAAGGAACCCAACGTCGCCGCGAACGAACTCGCGACCAAGGCCGTGGACCGGGAGAGCGGCGCCCTGGAGCAGGAGATCCAGAACCTCAAGACCGAACTGGAGCTTCGCCGCGAACTGGCCGGCAATTCGCCGATGGCGCTGATCCAGCGCCACAGCACCCGTGCGGCGGGCTCGCGCGGCATCTACCAGGGCGATCCGACGCGTGACCGCGTGCAGGAGATCCAGAAGCCACGGAGCACGCCGTGACCGCCGCGGGACGCAGCCTGCGCGTGCAGCACCTGGTCAATGTCTCCGGGGGCAAGGACTCCACCGCGGTGTACCTGCTGGCGATCGAGTCCGGCCGCCCGTTTCGGGCGGTGTTCGCGGACACGGGCAACGAGCACGAGTTGACGTACGAGTACGTGCAGCGGCTGCATGAGCGCACCGGCGGGCCGCGGGTGGAATGGGTGAAGGCGGATTTTCGTGCCCGGATGGCCAAGCACCGCGCCTATGTGCTGGAGCATTGGCCGCGCATGGGCATTCCCGATGCGCTGGTGCACGAGGCCGCGCAGCTGCACGAGCCAACTGGCAACCCGTATCTCGATCTCTGCATCACCAAGGGGCGCTTTCCCTCGCGGATGGCGCAGTTCTGCACGTCCGAACTCAAGGAGTTGCCGATCACCGAGCGGGTGGTGATTCCGATGCTGCGCCAAGGCCCGGTGCTGCAGTGGCTGGGCATCCGCGCTGACGAAAGTCGGCACCGGGCGCAGCAGCCGCGCTGGAACCGACACGAGTCTGGCAGCTTCCTGTGGCGCCCGATCTTCGATTGGACGGTGCAGGACGTGTGGAAGAAGCACACCGACCATGGTCTGGCGCCTAACCCGCTGTATGCCCTGAGCATGGGGCGGGTCGGCTGCATGCCCTGCATCCATTGCGGCAAGGCCGAGCTCCGCTCGATCGCCGAGCGCTTCCCGGCGCACATTGATCGCATCGAGCGCTGGGAGCGGGTGGTGGCCGCGGCGAACAAGCGCCACGCGGCGACGTTTTTCCCGGCCATGAAGGATCCGACCGATGCGGACCGGCCCGGCCGGTACTCGGGTATCCGCCGGCTGGTGCAGTGGTGCCGGACGGCACGGGGCGGACGGCAGTACGCGTTGTTCTTCGATGACTCGCCTGGTGGCGGATGCACATCCGATCTGGCGCTGTGCGAGAGGAACCCTTCGTGACAGAAAAGCGCGGACGCCGCTTTGCCTGGCTGCTCAACCGCCGGCTGGGCATCGCGTTGCTGTGGACGGCGCTGGCCATCAGCATCGCCGTGGCTGCGAACTTGGTGGGCATCCGCATGCTGGGCGGCATCGAAGCCTGGAGCCATTGGCTGCGAGCGCACGCCGGCTATTTTTTTTGCCTGGCGGTTGGTTCTGTATGGGGCGACAGCCTGGGGTTGGCGGCGCCTTCGCATACGCAATCACCAAAATGCGAAAAACTTCGACGATCTTGCACGCATTCGCCGAGTTGAGGTCGCAACAGTGCTCGCTGTTCTTCTCCTCGAAGCGAGCAACCTCTGAGGAACGAGGAATACGGGGCTCGGGGCCACCGCATTTCTGATGGTACCGCGCCGACAGATGCGTTCGACTTGCGACATACACGCACCAGGAGTTCCACGTGCCAGTTCGCCGCCGCCCGCTCAGCCCTCTCGCAGGCAACTGCATAGACGCACTGCTCAGTCGCACGATGCTCTCGGTCATGACTGCGTTCGCCGACGAGCGCCATGCGAACCAAGGGAACATCCTTCAAGGACTTGCAGCGCATCAGGCGGTCGCAGGAATTCAACGGGAAGACGGGTCTGCGCGATGATCGGCAACCAGCACACGGGCGGATTGCCCGGCGTGGTGATGCACGCTACCTCACACGAGGGATTGCTGGTAGATGTGGATGGCAAGCGCGCGCGCCTAGCCATCATTGACGATGAAGGCAAAGTCATCGCTGCTGGCGCTGACGTGGCCCGTGAAGCCGAAGCGGTGCTGCTCAACAACTACCGAAACACTCTGAAGGGCCAGGGGTTTCTCCGTACTTACAGCCATCCCATTCAAAGAGGATAGGTCGTCCAGCGCATTCCCAACTTCCGCGCGACCGAACTCAACACACTACGAAGCCGTTGTACGTTTGGTGAGGTCTATTCCGACCACAATGACGTCGTCCACGTTATGAAGGTTGGGGGCAAGTGCCACCCAGCGCTCTCGAAGTTCATCCACAAGTCCATTGAAGTCGACCACACCTGCCGCATTTGGCAGGTGCCACGACTTCTGCTTTCCGCGGTAAACCAGCAAGAAGATGCCGCAGGCCGACCTGCGGTCTCGCAGGTAGTCGCCGCATAGCTGTGTCTCGAGTCGCTCGAACAACTGGGGTCCGGTCCAGTTGTCAGCCAGCTTCAGTTCAATGGGTACTGGAGCGTCAAATGCGATCCCGTGGAGGCGCAGGTCAGGGCGCTTGGCATCAGCGAGCTCTTCCTCCTGCGGAACTCCGTAGCGCCCGCAGGCCAGATTGCGCAGCCAGTTCCCGATATACGTTCGAACGTCTACTTCGGAAGCCACGCGGGCCATCATTGGAGCATCGCTGCTGTCTCCTTGCTCCAGATCCTCCTTAAGGTCAAGGAGTCGCGAAATCGCGAGTTCGAAGAGCTCGCGGTGATTGCGTGGCAGGCGCTCTTGCTCATGATGGAACTCCCGCACCTGAGATTCGGACCAAGGTGCACCCATCGCGTCAGACTCTGCTTTGGCCTTGACCAGCCGTTCAATGTACAGGCGATGTGACTGGCTCGGGTGCTCGCGAGCAACCGCGCTCAGCGCCACAAAAGCACCCTTGCCAGGCAGTTCGCTAAGAAGTGCCAGCAGGTGTTCCCGGGCGTCCTGTGCGTGGTCACGAAGTTCTGGCGAGTAAACGCCGCGCCCAGTACGATCAATGTCATCCTGGAACCGGATGTGCTCGTGAGCCAGCAGGTATAGCGTCTTAAGGTGATCTGCAGTGCAGAACCCACGGCGAACGCAAGAAGCTTCGTCATGCCTACCTCCAACAATCTGTGTCAGGACGGTCATCATGAAGCGGCTGCGCTCTCCAGCAGCGGAGAACGTCTTGATTCGCGCGGAAAGCGCTGGGAGAGCTTCGTCGGCAGCAACGCCTATCCACACCGCGTACCACTGTGCGCATTGCTCGAGTTGGACGGCCGACAGCGCTCGAGACCGCGCCAATGACCGCACAGCCCGATTGTCTGTGGCGGACCTCTGTATGACGTTCAACAGAAACTGTAGGCTGCGCAGGTTCTTAGGCTCTGCTGCAGACAGACGCGAGAGCAGAGCGGGCGCCAGCGACTCCCACAGCCACTCCCCCC